>JAPUKT010000482.1 GCA_027295555.1 Deltaproteobacteria bacterium | reverse complement strand
TGGTTTGCTACTGCTTCGAGCACAACGTGAACGACATTGAGGACGAAGTTCGGCGCACGGGCGTGTCCGCCGTGCCCGATGCGATCGGACAAAAGTGCGAAGCTGGCCTCGATCACTGCGAGGAGATGAACCCGCAGGGCTCATGCTGCCTTGGAAATGTTCGTCAGGTGTGGTCCGCGGCTGGTGCACTCACTAGCGCAGTAGAATCGTTGGGCTACCACACCACCCCCAAAGAGAGAGCCGAATAGGCATGCCATCAGAGGAGTCTTTTGATCTGGTCGTGATCGGTGCGGGCACTGGAGCCACCAGCGTGGCACGCGCCTGCGCGGGTGCCGGCTGGAAGGTTGCCATCGTGGATTCGTTGCCCTACGGCGGCACGTGCGCGCTTCGCGGGTGCGATCCCAAGAAGATGCTCGTCGGAGCCACCGAGGCGCTCGATTGGTTGCGTCGCATGAAGGGCCGAGGCGTTCGCGCGACAGATCTCGAGATCGACTGGACGGATCTCATGGCATTCAAACGCACGTTCACGGACGTGATGCCTGGGCGAGTCGAGGGCGGGCTAGAAAAGGCAGGCGTCGTGACCCTCCACGGGACGGCTCATTTTGTCTCCCCCAACGTGGTTCGAGTCGGCGATCGCGAGGTACATCCGCGGTACGTTCACATCGGGACCGGAGCGCGGCCGGCAACGCTCGGAATCCCGGGCGAAGATCTCTTGATCACGAGCACGCAGTTCTTGAACCTGGAGGCGCTCCCCAACCGCATCGCGTTCGTGGGCGGCGGTTTCATATCATTCGAGTTTGCACACATCGCACGTCGTGCGGGAGCATCGGAGGTCACGATCTTTCACCGCGGCGTCCGCCCGCTTCCGGCGTTCGATCCGGACCTGGTGGGACTGCTCGTGCAGCGGACGCGCGAGCTCGGCGTCGATGTCCGTTTTCCCGCTTGTGTGGACGGAATTACCGCTCGAAGCTCTGCGTTTTGCGTCGATGTGAGCACCCCCGCGGGCCCCGACTCGCTGGAATGCGATGCCGTGGTGCACGGGGCAGGGCGGGTGCCTGACCTCGATCAGTTGCAGCTTGAAACCGCGAACGTCGAATATGGGCCTCGCGGCATCAAGGTCAGCGACTCCATGCGAAGCGTGTCGAACCCTGCGGTCTTTTCGGCTGGGGATTGCGCCGACACGCCTGCTCCCAATCTGACGCCGGTGTCTGCGTACGAGGCCCGCATCGCCTTCAAGAATCTGCTCGCCGAAAAGGATGCGCGCCAGGTCGATTATCCTCCGATCCCGAGCATGGTCTTTACCCTTCCTCCGCTGGGACGGGTAGGGCTTTTAGAAGAAGAGGCCAGGCAGCAGGGCATGGACATCGACGTACACTTTCAGAAGACCGGACATTGGTACTCTTCGCTTCGCGTCGCTGAAACGCACTCCGCGTACAAAGTCCTCGTGGACAAAGCCACGGGTCAGATCGTCGGTGCGCACCTGATGGGCCCTGGCGCCGAAGAGCAGCTGAATCTTTTGGCACTCGCGATGAACGCCGGGCTCAGCGCCAATCGAATCAAAGCCGCGATCTTCGCGTATCCAAGTTACGCTTCGGATCTCGGCTCCATGGTGTGAAGGCGCGCTTCGGGCGCCCATTCGTTTGCGTCAGGGCGAGCCTGCTCCTTGCCCGATGCCCCAGACCTGAATGCGATCGTTGCCGAAATCCGCCACGTAGACGCGACTTCCTGTCACGGCCACAGCGGTAGGATGGCGAAGCTGTTCTCGGCCGCTGCCCGGTTCGCCCAACACGGTAAGGGGTGCTCCATTCGGATTGAACGCCCTGACCCTACCTCCCTCGAAGTCGACAGCCCACACGCGTCCATCGCGATCGACTGCGACCCCGTTGGCGACGGTGATGCCTGTGATCATCTGCGTGGCCTTGCCTGCGACGAAGCGCTGAAGTCGGTTGTTATACGCGTCGGCGACCCAAACTTCTCCCTCCGGCCCGATTGCGACGTCTGTGGGGTAGTGGAGCTCGCCCAACCCGCCTTGGCCGGCATGGCCCCATACACGCTCTGAACCGTCAGGGGACAACACGATAACGCGATGGTTGTAGAAGTCTGCGACGTACATTGCGCCGGCGGCATCTACGGCCACGCCCGAGGGCGCGTCCACGCCCTTGGGCTTCAGGTGACGGACAAAGGTGCCGTCCTGGTGGAATACCGAGATGCGATCGTTGATGTACTCCGCAACGTAAAGAAATCCGTCCGGCCCAAACGATAGGTGCATGGGTCGGTCGAGCTCTCCGGGCCCGTTGCCTTCCTGCCCAAACGCCCGCAAAAACGTTCCCTGCTCGTCGAAGACGCTGATGCGTTGGTTTCCGGAGTCTGTCACGAAGAGCTCCGCGCCCGGGGACACCGCGACGCCTACCGGTTGCAGTAGACGTCCTAGGCCCTCTTCGGTCCCGATCGCGTGGAGGTAGACGAGCGATGGTATCGGCTTGTTGCCCCATAGGATCGCCGCTGACGCGAGCGCGACGACAACGAAGGCAGCTGCTAGCCCGAGCCGTGTGATCGTACGTGATTTTCGCGTCATCAGAAGTTCATCCGGAAGCTCAGTCGTGCGATGAAGTCTTGGCCGAGGCCCTGTCCGTTGGTTCTGGTGAGCACGGGGATCTGCACTGCAGCCTCGAGCACGGTGCGCAACGTGATCCACTGCAACCCGGGTGCCAGATACCAATTCAAGCCTCCCGAATCAGGATTTTCTACACCGGCGATTTCGTCGCGGCCCTGCCACACGACATTGGTTTCCAGCACGGCGAAGAGCCAGCTCGGGACGCCCGGCCCGACCTCGCCCCAGGGGACCACACGATATTGAAACGATGCATCACCGCGCGCCTCATCCCCCGCGTTGAAGTCATTGGCCTGGGTGCGAACCAAGTAGCTCCCCGAGACGTCAAACTCCCAGCGTAGTTTCTGCCAGGTGAAGATCAGGCCCAGAAAGGGATCCCAGGATCCAGAACCGAGCTGGAGTGCTGGAGGGAGCTGCCCGAGATCATCCGCGATGCCAGTGGCGCCGGTGGGCATTTTGAGACCCGCGAAGGGGGCCAGGCGAATCGTTTCCCGAGGGCGGTCGATTTGCAGCGCCGTCACACGAACGAAGGTCGACAGATCGCCAAACCCGCTCGTTGAACGCCTCACGCGCTGCTCTCCGCTCGGCGTCGTGATCGTGACATCCAGGCGCTTGTATAGAAACGGCAAAATGCCGAACACGGCCACGCGCGGATGCGCGCCATAGACGAGGACTGTGGGCACCGCGATGATGTTGAGGTTGCGGTTCATGGGGCTCGGATCATCGGTAGCCCGCAGCCAGATCACTTGCTCCCGGACGATCAGCTCGTTCGCATGCACCGGCAACGCAGTGTTGAACGTGATGGGGCCTGCTTCGGCCCTGCTCGTCCAGATGAGGGCGCCCGCCAACACCAGCGACGAGATCCATCGTCCCAATAACTCGTGGCCTCGCATGTCAGGTTCCCTACTGTGGCTTGGCTTCGGCGACTGCCAATTGCCACGTGTCGTCCACGCGACGGATCAGTCCCGTCACAACCACGTCGCGGTGTCCCTTTTTCACGAGCGCTCGAAGCTCGCCGAAGGCTTCCCCACCGTGGAGCGTGAGCATTTGGTTACTGCCGACACTGAGCCGCAGCTCATCTCCTTGGCCTTGCACGGTCCCGCTTGCGGTCACCCTGATGTCTCGCGGCGTGAAACCGGCCTTACGAACTGCATCCTGGACCGGCTCAGGCAAGAGCACGCCGCTCGATACGTCAAAGGAAGCCCAGCCCGTGTTGAGCTCGATTCGCACATTGACCGCCCCAGGGAGCTTCTTGAGCTTCTTTTCCAGACCATATGCGCAACAGGGGCAGGCCAGCCCGGCGACTTGAACGTCGTAGTGGTCGACGGCAGCAAGAGCAGGCTCGGCCACCGCGAGGATCCCAGTCACCAGAGCGGCCGCCGTGATCATTGTAAGGATGCGCCTTGTCGGTCTCATCGTTGTCTCCGCTACTCGACGACAGAGGCCTGAAACTGCATCTTCTCGCCGTTCATTTCCACGTGGTGCAAGACAGTCACGAGCTTGTCGGCACTGACGCCAGCTTCGCAGATCACCGTCGCCATGCCTTCCTCAAAAGACACCTCGGCCGAACGCACACCGTCGATACGCTCCAGCGCCTGCTGCGCCGCTTCCGCGCAACCACCGCAAACCATGCCGGCGATGCGAATCTTTAGGGTGGTCGTGTTCGCCGGTGTCGAGGCGGTCTGCACGGCCTCAGTCGGCGCAGGTGCTTCCCGTTGACGCTCACACGCCGCCAAACTTGCGACGATGAATACGCATGCAAATAGAGGTTTCATAAATGTTCTCCTTCAATGGATTCGGGACTCGGGATGGCACCGCGGCGAAGCTGGAGCCGTGAGCGGCGGACGGGCCTCTTGAGCCACAAGTTCCAGAGCGATGCAGCGATCACCAGCGCGATGCCCACGTACAGAACGGCAGGCGTGTTCCACACGAGACGACCCGCCACGACCGCCGCTGATCCCGTGACGATCGTCAACAGAGGACCGGCGCGGCGGTGGCTTCGGGTAGTCCACGCGATGCTCGCAATCCCCACGAGCAAAAACGCGACGATCAAGGGCGCGAGGACGCTTTCTGTGAGTACGAAGCCCAGGCCGAGGGTCGACAGGACACCCGCATAAGCGGCAAGGCAGAGGGGACACGTGAAACTCGGAAGAAGGGGCAACACCGCCGCGGGCAGCGTCAGAACCGCTCCAAGCGAGCCACGTTTTTGGCTTCTCATTTCTTTCGACATCACTCGGCCTCCCGTTCGAGCTCTTCGAGAATCGGGCATTCGCTGGTAGGCCCGCGCCCTTTACATTTCGATGCCACTCGCTTGAGCGCAGCCCTCATGCGCTCAAGCCTTGCGATCTTATCTTCAATGTCGGTGATCTTGTCCCGTGCACGCTTGCGCACATCCGAGCTCGTGCTGTTCGGGTCGACGCGAAGGGAGAGCAAATCGGATATCTCCTCGAGCGTGAAACCGAGCTCCTTCGCGCGGCGAATGAACCGAATCCGGCGAACCGCATCGAGCGCATACTGTCGATATCCCGATGCGCGACGTTTGGGCTCTGCAATGAGTCCCCGCCGTTCGTAAAACCGGATGGTCTCGACGCCGACGCCGGCTTGCTTGGCGACCTGTCCAATGGTCAGAGGCTTCGTATCGATCCCCATCTGCATGCACACACTATAAGTCCGTACCATACTACGGAGTCAAGGGGTTGCCGTTAGCACCCCATTTACTCCTTGCCAGGTGTGGCATTAGACCCGACGACTGGTTTGTGACCGTTCCGGTAACTCCAGTGACCCAGATGGTCATTTCGTGCGGCTGGTGTGGATTCCATGGGAAGGCTTTCGTGTAACACAGCAATAAGCAGTGCCGGTGGCCGCAGGGTTGCCTCATTGGCATCGCTTTTGCTTCACTGTTGAT
Organism: Deltaproteobacteria bacterium; assembly: GCA_027295555.1. Lineage (GTDB taxonomy): Bacteria > Myxococcota_A > Polyangia > Polyangiales > Houyiibacteriaceae > SG8-38. The sequence continues at coordinate 260 of JAPUKT010000482.1, read as the reverse complement.
GTCATGAAGAAACACTCACAAGCACGACCCACCAATTTCCTTCCACACTTACTTGTGCTCGGGTGCGCGTCAGTCGTTGCGTTCAGCCTGAACGCGACCCTGGTCCGCGCGGAGCCAGGGACACATGCGACGGCCACGCAGCGATTCGACCGGCAGATGAAGCCCATCCTGGATAACTATCTAAAGATCGAAAATGCGCTCTCGGGTGACTCCCTCGAGGGCGTGCGGCCGGCAGCGGAGAGCATCTCCAAACACGCGGC
>JAPUKT010000481.1 GCA_027295555.1 Deltaproteobacteria bacterium | reverse complement strand
CCAGCCGACGAAGTCTCTCTCTGTGGCGGTCGGCGTCCGAATCACCTAGCTTGTTTGGTTTCTGGAGGCCACTGCCCATGAGACCTCAAGACTGTTGGAATCGATCTTGGTACCACGAATAGCGGGATTGCCCGGAACTTCGACGCCCTCCGCATCGAGGGCGACGGGTTCGTCATGCCTTCCGCCGTTGCCTTCCCACCGAACGGGTCGATCCTCGTCGGAAAGGCCGCCCGTCGCCGCCGAGCGATGGATCCGAAGAACACCATCCTTTCGGCAAAGCGCGTCATCGGCGCTCGCTGGCATTCGTCCTACACGACCCGGTTTCGCGAACACTATCCCTACGATCTGCTGGAAACCCCCGACCGTGGGGTCGTCTTTCGCACGCGAGCCGGTTTGGTGAGCCCCGCCGAGGTCAGCGGAAAGGTCGTCAGTCGCCTTTGCGAGCTCACGCGTTGTCAGGTGCAGGACGTGCACGCTGTGGTGACGGCCCCTGTGGGCTTCGAAAAGGAGCGGCGTGATGCGACGTCGCAAGCGGTGGCCAACGCGGACTTCGCGACCGTTCGAGTCGTCGAAGAGCCAATCGCGACAGCGCTCGCCTACCTCAGCCGGAGCAGCCTGAAGCACGCCTTCGTCTACGACCTAGGGGGCGGCACCTTTGATGCTGCAGTCGTCGACTGCAGTCAGTATCCGTTCCGCGTCGTCGGGCATGGCGGTGACCCCTACCTTGGCGGCGATGACGTTGACCGGACGATCGCGCTCTACGTCGCCGACCGAACGCTGGCACGAGACTGTTGGGATCTGACCGATGACGCAGTGACATTCGACCGCTTGGTGAGCGCATGCGAGCTCGCCAAGTGCGAGCTAAGCGAATCCGAAGAAGCGGCGATCACGATCCCGAGCATCGATCCTGCGGCCCCAGACAGTTTGGGCGTGATTCAGATCACGCGCGAGGAAGTCCAGCAGCTCGCTTTGGACCTCGTTCGTCGAACCTTCGTCATCTGCGATGAGGTGCTCGCAGACGCCGGGGTAAAGGCGCGCGAGATCGAAGCGGTGTTCTTGGCAGGGGGCAGCACGCTCTTGCCGGGCCTCCGCGGGTATATCGAGTCCTATTTCGGGAAGCGGCCGCGCTTCGATTTGGATCCGCTGGGCGTGGTCAGCATGGGCGCCAGCCTTGCTGCGGCGCGCCCGGCCGTTTCAGAGCTCCTCGACCCCTGCGCCTGAGGCCGCCGACTCGATTCGCTTGTCGCGCACGCTGGCGTAGAGACCGTCGGTGCGGAAGGTCAGGCCGATGACCAATCGGCTGTTTTCGTTGTAGAACGGATTCTCGCGCCCACCGTCCGAGTCCGGGTGCTGCGCCCACACCTCGTAGCTCAGGGCGATCGTGAACCAGCGCTTGATGTCGTACCCGATGGTGGCCTGGAAGTTGGAAAAGCTCCTCCAATGGTTGTTGGGGCTTCCGTCGTCGACGCATACCGGGCCTGTCGCAGTGTCGATGCAGCCAACCGCGAGGTCGTTGGCTCGCGCCCAGAGCGCGGTGTAGCCCAACCCGAGCGCGAGTCTGTCGACCGGGACCAAGGTCCAGAAGGCCGTTAGCCGTGTCGTCGTCTTGATGGAAGCGGTCGCGCCCCCGCAGGTGTCCACGGTGGCGATTCCGCCTGGACCCGGCGCGATACGACAAGGAGTGACCTCGCTTGGCGCGAGGACGACGTTCGATCCGGCGAACCAACCCCAGAACGCGGTGGTCACTCCGAGTTGCATCCCTTGCAGTACGCTGAACGGCCGCACCGCCGTGAAGCGAACGCCAGGGGAGAAGTAACGTTGCCTAGACCGGCTGAACTTCGAGGTCGGTAGGCGCAGGTCTGCGGCGACGTAGAACATGAAGCCCGCCGGGCGCCCCGGGACCGAGAAGAGATAGTCCAGCCGTAGGTCTTCCCACAACGCCTCGCGACTGTAGAAGCCAGCGCGGTCGAACTCTTCGGCGGGCGAGTCTGTCCACTCGATGCTCACCGTGGCGTTTAGGCCGATCGAGTGCTCCGGATTGAAGATCCAACGCGGGGCCGCCGTGAACCACCAGGTGTAGTTGGGGCTGTGGGTCAGCTGTGAGCTCTCGTTGAAGCTTCGAACCGACAACGTCTGGTCCCAAAAAAGCGGGAAGCTCCAGGGCACGCCTTCGGTGGTCGGGTTCGGTGACGAGATTCGTTCCGCTGTCGTCTTATTGCGGGGCATCTCGCCGACTGCTTCCTCCTCGGGCCCTGCAAGGTCCTCGCCGCCGGTGTCGACTTGCGCGGAGGCGCTTGCGGTCAGCAAGAGGCAAACCCAGGCGATCCCAACAATCCTCACGCCCCGAGCTTGACACGGGTGCGTCCCGGTCGCAGCATCGCCCCCACTATGGGTCAAAAGCATCCCGATGGATGCTGGCGATAGGGAGCTGCGATAGCAGTCCCCGAAAAGGGAAGTCGGTGAAAGGCCGACGCGGACCCGCCACGGTATGCGGTCAAAACGCCGATCACAAACCCACTGACCATCTCGGTTGGGAAGGGGATCGGAACCAAGGTCGCGAGCCCGGAGACCTATCCATGGTGTGGAAAACAACCCCCTCGGGGATGGGAGGCCCATCATGAAGAAGATCTATTTGTGGATGTGTGCGGCTGCGCTCGTGGCCGGCTGCGGCGGCGCTGGTGGACAAGAGTTGCCGCAGGTCCTGGACCCGGTCGATGGCGACCCTGCGTTCGCCGTGCTGAGCACCGATTTCACATCGAGCGCGATCAGCTTGCTCGACGAAGATGGTGATGTCCTCGCCGATGAATGGCTTACGTCTGGAACGACATCGCCGATATTGGTTGCGGCGTTGTCGGGCGATGTCGCGTTTCCCACCAAGCAGTTGGGCGACGGCTCCCTCGTCGTCATCGATCGGTTGAACACCGACGTCATCTCGCGCTTCGAAATGGCGACCGGCGGGCTCTACGGACCGGTGCGCACACAAGGCACGAGCGACGTGGCCGCGTTCTCGTCCAATCCCCAAGACTGCGTGTTCCTGAGCGACACTTTGGCATGGATAACGCGCAATCAGCCCAGCTTCGAGGAAGCGCCCGAGCCTGACGTGGCCGGAAACGATCTATTCGAGTTCGATCCGTCGACCATGACGCTCACGGGCGGGCGAATCGATTTCTCGTCGTTCAATGAGCAGATCGATGGGGTCACCGTCTACGCGAGGCCCAATCGATTGGTGCGGCTGGAGGATTTCCTGTTGGTCGGGCTCGATGGATTCAGCGCAGACTTCACCGTGGCCATGCCTGGCAAAGTCGTGGTTGTCGAGATCGCGACCGGCGACGTCATTGGATTCTCTCTTGGTGGGGCGAAGAATTGCGGCGCGGTGGCGCCCATCCCGGGCGTCGACGATCAAGCTTTTGTGGCATGCCGGGGCGCTTCGCCCACGTTTGACCCGGCTGAGCAACGGATGACGGCGGGCGTCTTCGTCGTCGAAGTCGATGGAGACGGCGTCGCGTCGATCGTTCGGTCTTGGCTTCCTTCGAGTGACCCGGGCGCGGCCAACTCCACCAGCAACGTCGTTCCGTTGAACGACCGGGAGGTGATCGCGGTTGCAAATGAGGCGACGGATGAAGCCTACGTGCTCAACGTCGAGACTGGCGATCAAACGTTGCTCTTCGACATCCCGGGATCGTTCAAGATCGGGCAAGGCGCCTACGATCCCGACAGCGAGCTGCTGCTGATTCCTGTCAGCACCGAGGGTGTGCGCTTGTACGGAGGGAGCGGCTCGAGCTTCGAGCTCATCGATACGGTCGCAGTGTCGCAGCCCCCGCTTGGCGCAACCGTCGTGTCCTCACTTCGGTGAGACCCACTATCGAAGAAGCGCGTCGAGGATGACGAGGTTTTCTGCCTCGACCTGTTCGACATTGCCATCCGAGAGAATCACGGCCTTGGCAGCATCGAGGAAGAGCTTGCGGTGCTCACGGGGAATGTCTTCCGGGTCGAGGTCATCGGCCGGAGGTGGCACCTGCAGCCACTGCGCCACTTGAGCTGTTTCGTCTTCGTCCAACTCGAGGCGGGTGATCATCATGATGATGAAGTCGCGTTCTTCGGGGCGGATCTCGAGATCGGCCCATGCGAACGAGCACACGAACCTCATCAGTTGCAGCCTTTCTTCCCGGCTCAGCTCGTCTAGCATCGCCCGACTCTACTCTGAGCAGTGGCCGGGGCGCTAGTCCGAAGACGGGGGTTTGGTAAGAAGCTACCCCTGCTCGGTTTTTGGGTTATCTTCCGCAACCGATGGCCCACCAAGTCACGATGCCCCAGCTCGGGGAAAGCATTGTCGAGGGCACGATTGGCAAGTGGCTCGTGTCGGTGGGGGATGCCGTCACCAAGGACCAGCCCATCGTCGAAATCCTGACCGATAAGGCGGACAGCGAGCTTCCCTCACCTATCGCAGGTGTCGTCACCAAGTTGCTCGCCAACGAAGACGACATCATCGCAGTCGGAGAGACGATCTGCGAAATCGACGAAAGCGCGCAAGCTTCGGCAGGAGGAGCGCCGGCTCCAGCAGGACAAGAGGCCGCCCCCGAGACGTCAGATTTCGCGGCACCGACCTCGCCCTCGGTTCGAAAGCTCGCTCGCGAAAAAGACGTCGACCTTTCGAACGTGCAGGGCTCGGGGGGGGGCGGACGCATTCTTCGCGACGACGTGATGGCTGCGATCGGCACACCTTCTGCCCGAGAGCGCATGGCCACTCCACCACCGCCACCGGCCGAGGCGCTCGAGCCATCGGTGCAACCGCGACCCCCTCGTCCCGCTCCGGTGGCGGCGCGCGGCACTGGGCCTGCGGGCGCGTTTCGGCTCCCGCCCTACGTGCCCAAAGACGGAGATCAGATCGTCCCCTTCACGCGGCGTCGACGGATCATCGCCGACCACATGGTCTTTTCGAAGCAAACCGCGCCCGATGTCGTGACGTTTGCGGAGTGTGATCTTCACCGGACAGCGGTGCTGCGGGATCAACACAAAGCCGACTACAAAAAGGAGGGCATCGGCCTCAGCTATCTCGCGTTTGCGATCGCCGCGGCCGCGCACGCTCTCCGCGAGTTTCCCGAGCTCAACGCCCGAGTTCTCGAGGATGCGTACGTCAAGCTCGCGGAAGTCAATATCGGCGTCGCGGTAGATACCGATAAGGGTCTGGTCGTTCCCGTCATTCGTAGTGCCGACGACCTGACGATCCGCGGGATTGCCCGCGCCGTGGCCGACATCGCCGAGCGCGCGAGATCGGGCAAACTCACGCCGGACGACCTCTTTGGCAAGACGTTCACCGTGTCAAACCCAGGTCGCCGTGGAAACCTCGTTGGTGGCGCCATCATCTCGCAACCGAACGTGGGCATCCTCCGGCTCGGCACGATCAAGAAACGCGTCGTGGTCATCGAGCACGAAGGCGAAGACCTCATGGTGATCCATCCCGTCATGCACATGGCCCTCACCTACGACCATCGAGTCGTCGACGGCATACACGCCAACGGCTTCCTCTACCGAATCGCCGAAATCTTGGAGTACGGCGACTTCGAGCTGTAGGGCACACGCCTCCCGCCAAGTTCGTACTCGTACTCGTCGTCGTACTCGTACTCGTGCTCGGATCGCCCCACGATCAGCCTACCCATCGCGTCAAGCCCCTACCGCATCCCGCTCGAGAA
>JAPUKT010000480.1 GCA_027295555.1 Deltaproteobacteria bacterium | reverse complement strand
GGGCCGCCGAACACGACGTGCAGCTCCTTCATCAACTCGGAATTCACCACTTCGTCGAGAAGGGCTCGAACTTGCGGGAGCGCCTTCGCGCGGTGCTCGCCGAAGTCTGCGGAGACAAAGTTCTTAGGCGATAGCGTGGGGGCGGTGGGGTGGGACCAATTGACGGGCCGCGGGCCCGACCGGGATCAACCACGCCGCCCAGGGTAGCGTGGGGACTCATTCGTCCGAGGCCGTGTCTCGGAGCTCCTCCTCCAAGCGCCGAATCGTACGCTTGAGCTCGCGAACCTCTCGGGCCGTTGCCAGATTCAGCCTGCGCGCCATGCGTTCCAAGCGCTGATCGAGCCCCTCTTGGACCCGACCACGGAAGCGGAGCCCCTGCATCAACGCCTTCTGCGTCCGTGGGTCTCGGAGCAGCTTGGCGACGCGTGGATCTTGAAGCAACCGAAGGAGCCGATTCTGGAGATCGCCCATCGTGTCGCTCGCTGGGACCTAGCCGATGATCGCCTGCAACTTGGTCGCGAGGAGCGCGTTGCCGATCAATTTGATTTTACCGTTCATGAAGAACTGCATCGCCGCGCCGGGCTTTTCGGTGAGCGCCTTCCAATCCTCGGTGGACATCTCGATGGTGCACTCGGCGTTGCCTGAATCCCCCTCGGTGACTCCCGGCGCGTCCTTCATGTTGACTGTCCAGACGCCCCCCCCCTCACCGTTCACTTTGAAGAGGAACACCGCGTCGACCTCCTTGGCTCGCTCGACGTCTTTTTCGATCGACTGAGGGATATTCTGCGTAAATGAAGTCTGCGCGTCGGGCATGACGGGTGGTTTCGGACCTAACTACGTGCCTTAATCGGTGTCAAGCCGGCGCGGCTCAGGTGCCAGTCTCGAGATCCTGGGCGAGGTACGCGAGGATCACTTCATCCAAGGTCTTCTCCGTCAGTACTTCGTGCCCAAACGGGGTCATTGGCGCTTGGGACACCCGACGGCTAGTCCCCGAAGGAGGTCGCAGGTGCTCGTAGCTTGGGGAGCCCTCCACGAGCCGAGCCGCCGCGTGTTCCAACACTTCTGTAGTGACGGGCGTGTCCGTCTTTTCGCCCTCGTCTGTCTCGTCGCCGCCGTCATGGTCGTAGATACCATCACGAAGCGCAATGAACACGCGCTTGTGCTGCTCCTGCATGAGCTTCTTCACGAGGGCGGCCAGGTTTTCGGCGCCCACGTGCTCTTCATACGAAGTTTTCTCCGACGCGATGATGCGTCCACCATCCGCGAAAAGCTGCGTGATGACGTGAGGACGCTTCACGCCGGAATCCTCGGTTTGAATGTGGTAGAGGTTTCCCTTATGGCGCACGTTTGTGTTGTACCCCACGAGCGGTGACGGATTCGCTGCCATCCCTCGAATCATATCCCAGAAAAAGGCGACAGTCCCCTTTTCCCAGGGGTTAACAGGAATCCCCCACTAGGCCATGGCCGGAAACAAGAAAAAAAAGACGGAAGTCCGACCGATGCTCGTGCGCCCAGGCGCTCGCTACGCCTGCTTCGGCGATGGATTGTGCTGTACGGATATCCATGGGCTCGGGCCGCTCACCAAAAAGGAAGTAGCGCAGATGCGTCGCATCGTCCGTCGTTCGGCCGGTTGGAATGACGACCACGACGACTACATGCTGAACACAGCGGCCGATGGCGGGTGCGTGTTCCTCATGTCGGATCAGCGTTGCTCCGTGCACGTGCAGAAGGGACCGAAAGCCAAACCAGATGGTTGTCGCCGGTTCCCGCTCGGTTTGGTGGCGACGCCTCGCGGTGGGCGCATCACGACCGAGCACCGGTGCCCTTGCCGAACGATGGGAGACCGTCCAGAGCTGCGCGCCGAGGATGTCGAGGACTCGATCTGCGACGGTAGTAGAAGGCCGGTCGCCGACCGCCGGATCAAGCGCGTCCCATTGAGCTCCAAGAAACGGCTGAACTTCTCGGAATGGGAACCGATCGAAGCCGAGTACCTGCGCCGCTTCCGCGGCCGGGAGGCACTGCTCGGCATTCTCGACGCGAAACCGTTCCCGAAGCTCCATGGAAGCGGTTGGGAAAAACAGGCCGCAGAGTTCATCGCTGCGCGCGATGGCACGCAATACGGGGTGGCGATGGCATGGGTGGGAGACACGATCTTGGCTCTCCAAAATGGTCAGGAGCCACGCCCTCCCGGCCGGCCGTGGGCGGCGGCGTTCGATCGTGCCGAAGCTCGTTCTCCGAAGAAACAAACCAGCCGTAATGTCTTTGCCGATTGGCTGGCCGACGAAGTGTGGTCCCTCAAGTGGGCGGACGACTACAACTTCAATCTCGCTCGCACCGAGCTCGCCACTCGGCTCACCATCGGGGAGGACATCTGCGCGCGCCTCCGAGGCTCGGGTGCGCGGGCCGACCGCGCGGCCGCAGAGGCCGTGATGATGGTAGAAGTAGTTGGCGAGTCCGACTTTTGGACCGAAGTGAAAGACTGCATGCGAATCTCATGACCTCACCCGAGCAAGACAGCGAAGTCCTTGCTCTTCAGATTGGTCGTCCCTTGCGTGCGACCTCTACGGTGTTGCGTCGCTGCAACTTGGGCCTGCCCATCGTCGCGGAGGTCCCGCCGATCCTAGATACCGGCGAGCCGTTCCCCACACGCTACTGGCTCACCTGTCCGCTCGCCCATCGCCGAATCGCGCGACTCGAAGCGGAGGGCGGCGTTCGGGCCACGCAGACCAAGCTCGAGGTGGACCAGGTGCTCGCGGAACAACTCGCCTCGGCGCACGCTCGATACGAACGTGAGCGCGATTCACTATTGGCGCCCAGCGCGCATCCGCGACCAAGTGGCGGGGTGGGAGGCTCGTCCGGAGGCGTGAAATGCTTGCACGCGCACTACGCGGACCATGCGGCGTGTAATGCCAATCCCATCGGACTGGACGTCGCGCGCAGAATCGGGGAGCCTCGTTGTGCCGTGCCCTGTGTCACGCACGTCGACGGACGACTCGAGCGAAATCCTGATTGGCGTGAGACCGATGCCCTCCCGTGAAGCCCGCTCCACTTCCGTTGCCGAGCGTGTTCTATGGGGGTGCTTGGCCGTCGGTGGGCTCGCCGTGCTCGCAGCGGCAATGTGGATCGAGCCCGACCCGAGGGGCTACGGAACCCACACGCAGTTGGGTCTTCCGCCCTGTGGATTTCTGACGCTGACCGGTTTTCCGTGCCCCGGATGCGGGCTCACCACCGCTTTCGCGTACGGCGTTCGCGGGCAATGGTGGCTTGCGGGGACGGCGAATCCTCTCGGTCTGGTTTTGTTCCTGATCGTTTGTGCAACGGTCCCGATCAGCATGTTGGCCATACTGCGCGGTTGGTCTTTCGCGTCGGTCGTCGATCGTCTCTCGTTGGACCGATGGGCGTTGGCCGTTGCGGGCTGCGGCCTCGTTCTGGGGGTGGTTCGCTTTGCTTCGGCGCTCTAGACGGCCTGCGGCCTCAGTTTGTCCCGCCCCACCACCCCCACACTAGCGCCTAGCTCTTCGCCCTGAGCCCGTGCCGCGTTTGCCTGAGAAGGTCGTCGCCGCTCTTCACAATGGTCGCCGGCATGCTTGTCACTGCGATCTCTACCACGGGTCGGGGCGTCACCGGTTCTTCCCAAAGCTCCCCGCTTTCGACCTGCGCCTCTAATCTGCGAAGCACATACCCTGCGCCCTGGCCATCGGTCTCGGGAAGCAGCATGCAAAACTCGTCGCGGCGGAGCCTGAAGAGATGGTCGACTACGCGGATGCAGTCTCGAAGCCCGGCGCCTATCAGTGCCATGACTCTGTCGGTGGTACCGTCCTCGCTCGCCTCGGCGATCGCAGTTGCGTTCCCAATACGCACCACCATGCACGTTAGCGGATGCCCATAGCGCTCCGCGCGGGTGTGTTCGTAGTCCAAGCTGATCAAGAGCTGCGAAGGCGTGCCGGCGCCGGTCACGGGGTCACGCTGGTCGGCAGGGGGTGTGCTCTCCGGGATGCCGAGTCGATCCTGGCGTGTTGCACGCAACACGTTGCGCACGCGCTGTTGAATCTCGAACACACGGTAGGGTCGCGTGAGGTAGTCCTCAGCCCCGAGCTCAATCCCTCGGCGACGCGAATCCAAATCGCCTTCGTCGGTAACGAGAAGCACCGGGATGTTTTCCAGGCTCGTGTCGGCCTTGAGGATGCGCAAGATCTCGAACGCGTCGACCTCGGACATGTTGGCATCGAGCATCAGTAGGTCGGGCGGTCGCCGAGCCACCATGGCGAGCACTTCGGGACCATCGGCCGCGGTCACGACGTCGTACCCGGCCGCCTCGCATGCTTCGTGAAGCAGGCGCAGGTTGAAAGGATCGGGATCAGCGACCAGGACCAAGGCACTCATCGCGTCACCCTTCGCTTTTTGGGTCGTTTTGCAGTGTCCCCCACGGTTCTCACGGTATCACGCGGCAGCCCGGCTCTCCAATCTTCGTGCCCAGCGTGGGGACACGAGTAAGCTGCGCTCGTGGTCGCGCCAGCCAGACAGATCGCTACCCGCGTTCTTCATCGGGTCGAGCACGACGAGGCCTGGGCCGCACCGACGCTCGATGTGGAGCTCCGTCGCTCTTCGTTGAGTCGCCCGGACGCGGCGCTGGCAACCCAGATCGTGTACGGTGCACTACGAGTGCTGCCAACGCTCGACGCGGCCATCGAGCACCAGGCCAAGCGTCCTGTGCGCGTCGACGCTTGGACGCACGCGGCGATGATCGGCGGTACGTTTCAGTTGTTGCACCTCGGTCGGGTCCCTTCTCATGCGGTCGTCAACGACACCGTCGACCTCGTACGTGAAAAACGAGGCAAGCGCGTGGCCGGCTTTGCTAACGCCATCCTCCGAAAGATTGCGGAGACACGTCCAGCGGACCCGCAACCTCCGTCGTCACTCGTCGTGCCCTCATGGCTCGATCGCGCCTTGCGGGATTCGATTGGGGTGGACCATACCGAGGCGCTTCTCCGGCTAGATGGCGACGCGACGTCCATCGACCTCCGCGTCCGCGCGGATGCAGATCCCGCTGAGGTCGCAGCGTCGGTGAGCGCCGCTCGACCTCGGGCC
>JAPUKT010000048.1 GCA_027295555.1 Deltaproteobacteria bacterium | reverse complement strand
ATGTCGCTCTTCAGGAAGCGCCCCATCGGATCGTTTTCGCTCTCGGTGGCGCGCCCCTTCGGGTCGCAGAGGTGAGTCGGGTCCCATCCGCCGCCGGCGTGCATGAAGATCCAGTACGTGCCGGAATATCCGGTGGCGCTCGTCTGGGCGGTGGCTCGCAACGGGTCAACCACTGCGGGCAGCACACAAGTCAGCCCGGCCCAGCTAGCGATGCGTAAGAAATCTCGACGATCCACGGCTAGTCCTCCCTCACTCGTAAAGGTACCGGTAGTCAGAAAGGAGATAACTCACCGCCGCCATCCAAGCGCGTACGGTGTAGTCAGGGTCCTGGTTGATACGCCGATCATTCGGGAGTGAGCCCCCAGTCATTCGGTCGTTGTTGAGGCGGCAGGGGTCGGCGAGGTCTTCCGAGACGGTTCCAGTCGACAAGCCATCCCGCCCGAGACTGTACGCCTCCGTCAACACGACCATCGTCGCGTCGATCTCCGGGTCGTTAGCCGCCAGATTGTCACCTAGGAGCTGTGCGTGGAGGTGCCGAACCGCCTCGCGCACCTGGTCCGAGCCGTCATCGATCGCCACGTTGCGATCGATGTCCGGGAACAGAAGCCGCTGATTCGAGGCCTTCGAGAAGTCATAGGGGACAGCAGAGCATGCCACCTCGTATGCCATGCGCTGCGCAAGACTCGCCATGACTCCGTTCGGCTCGGTGACACGTTGGGTGACCAGGTCCGAGTCGATACCGCCGTAGAAGATGCGGTACTGGTCCCGTAGATAATCGGTCCGACCGGGTTGTTGTCGCCACCGGATACCCGTCGTGGCCTCGATCTTCCGGTTGAGATGCTCCGGCGTGAGAAGTCGAGCCGTACCGAAGGTCGAGAGCTCGACCTCCATCTCCGGCGTGAGCGGAGTCGCGTTCGCCGCACGGAAGTACGGGGTCAGTACGATCTCGCGCACGAGCACTTTGAAGTTGTAGTTGCCGTCGATGAAGCGCTGCTGAATCGTGCGCAAGATGTCCTGCTGCACGTCGTATGCACGCTCGAGAGCCGGGTCGACGTTGGGGGCGATCTCGGGTTCGATCTCCGGCAGCGGCGGAGGAGGCGTCGTGCCGCCGGTGCCCAGGTCGCCACCAGCACCGCCGGTGCCCATGCCTCCGGTGCCTCCGGTGCCTCCGGTGCCCATGCCTCCGGTGCCGCCCATGCCCATGTCGCCACCAGCGCCGCCCATGCCCATGTCACCGCCGGTACCCCCGGTGCCGCCCATGTCGGGCATCACGTAGGACACTGAAAGGTCGAGCACCTTCTGGCCCGTCAGGCCCTCGAAGACAGTCTTGACGGTTGCCTGTGCAAAGCGGGGGTTCTCGGCGAGCCTTCGAGCGAACCACTGCAGTGCGCGCGATCGCGCCTCTTGTGGAACCTCTTCTCCGTTGAAGCCGGGCGCGAGCATCTCTTCGTCGTACCATTCGCCTCTTCCGTCGTACTCGCCGCTCTCGTTCCAGTTCATGAAGACGCCGGCGACCGGGTCGACGGTGGTATGGCACACCGTGCAGTCCGGGTTGTTCAGTGTGGGGTTCTCCCCGAAGTCATCGCTTGCATCGACCGGCCGGCTTCCAAAGCGATTCACGTCGATATCGAGGAAGAACGAGTACGCCATGCGTGACCGGTGGCGGTTGCGGTTCGTGTCGCTGGTCGGGAAGCGGTTGAGGAACATCGCCGACGTGAGGATGCCCGCATGAGGGATGCCGGGTATTTGGATCGTTCGGAACCGCTCGGGGTCTTCTCCAACGCCGAGCGCAATGTCCGGTAGGCCGATCAGCGACAGCGCCGAGTAGCCGTTGAGCATGGTGTAGTCGGCCGTGAGGATCTCGGTGAACGGAAGCTCATTGCGAATGACGTGTGCGATCAGCTCTAGTGGCTCACGCGCGATCGAGTCGTTCGTGATGAGCACGACGTCGTTGTTGCCTTCCCCCATGTTGTCGAACCATCGAAGGTTCGGCCAAACCTCTTCGTCGAGAAGGTCGACCGCGTTCTCCCGACCCAGGTATTTGTCGGTGAGAAAATGATCGTTGTAGAGCTCGATCATGCGGTCGCCGAAAGCGGGGTAAGCCATGAGCTCGGCGAGAGACGCCTCGAGGCCCAGTTGGCCCAGGTCTTCGGTAGCCTGGATCTGTTGCTCGGTCGGTAGTTGACCGGTGAGCTCGAGGCTTGCTTTGCGGAGAGTCTCCGTCCAACTCAGCAGCTCGAGCTGGCCCTCGTAAGGATTGGCGAAACCCTCGGACGTAGGGCAATCGTTCACGTTTTGTGTGGAGCAACCTCCGAAAAGGGTGGGGTCGTCTTTGCAGCCAGACACCGCCAATGCCGACCCGATCAAGAGAACCAACGCCGCAGCCTTTAGGTTGCTGTTGATGTACCTGTACCTCATCCCCACTAAGTACAGTCTAACGTGTGAAAACACGCCCGGCAGGCCTAAATTCGGGGTGTATTACGAACGACCTACAGGACTGAATTAGACCGTTAGGGTTGTTTCTTGGTGATCGAACTTGCATTATTTTTCTCTGGTCTGCCAGCAATTTTTCGCCCATTATTAGACCCTAAGAGGAAAATTTCATTCTAACTGGTGGTACAAACATGCCTTATAGACGGACGATCAAGCTTCAAATGATGACCACCGCATTCGCGGTTTCGTTGTTGATCGCATGCGGCGAGAGCGGCGTCACAGGAGAGCCTCGGGACATTTGCGAGTCTGACTTCGTCGGACCTCCGTCGTGCTTCATTCCGAACTTTGAAGAGGAAGTTCTTCGTCCAAAGCTCGAAGGTTGTGCAGGAGATCCCGGTGCAGGCGGTTGTCATGTGAGGGGGACCCGTCAGACCACGATGGAGCTCGACGTGACGGATCCGAGCACATCGGTGGAGGTCGAGCTCGCCGCGCTCATCGGTCAAAATGGGCTCGGCGGAGAGCTCCTCGACACGAGCTGCGTCGACAGCAGCTACCTCCTGACCAAGCTCACAGCGAATCCCGGGGGTGGGTCGCGGATGCCGCTAGATGGCGATTTTTGGAGCAACGACGAGATCGAGTGCTTTCGCGCGTACCTCACCGACACGTTCGCGCTGCCCGAAGCCGAGTGAGGTTGCGCGCGGGCTAGACAGCCTACGGCCGCGTGGTTGATCCCGGTTGGGCCTTCGGCCCGTCTACACTATCGCCTAGCCGTGCTTGGCGCGGCGAATCCCGAGGTTGACGATCTTCTGCAGCAGGGCGGCGTAGCCGATGCCAGCGGCCTTGGCGGCGCCCGCGAACTCGTCACCGTCGCCGATGTCCGGGTTGGGGTTGGCTTCGAGGAAATAGAGCTCACCGTTCTCATCGAGGCGGTAGTCGATTCGAACGCATCCGTCGGTGCCGAGTCCTCGACAAATGCGGCGTGACAGAGCCCTAATGCGACGCTCGCGCTCGTCCGAAAGCCCCTTGGCGCGTCCGATGCGAACGCCGTACTTCTTCTGGTAGTCGTAGTCCCACTTGACCTTTCGTGTGGCGATCTTCGCCGCGTCGTCCGGCAGCTTGTCGAGGAAAATCTCCCACGTGGGGAGCACGTTCAATCGGTGGTTTCCGAGCACCGAGGCGTAGAGCTCCCGCCCTGGGATGTACTGCTCGACGACTGCGTCCGTCAGAATCTTGTCGTGGATGAACGCCACCCGCTCTTCCAGCGCCTTATCGGTGTTGACCACCGAAGCTTGCGCAATCCCGTAGCTGCCTTCCTCGATGAGAGACTTCACGATGAGGGGAAACTCGAGTCGCGGCGGGCGCTTGATCTTCCGATAGCGTGGGAAGACGCGAAACCGGGGCACTCGAATGCGATGATACGCCAGTACCTTTTTGGAGAGTGCTTTGTCGCGAGCCAGCAGGAGGCCCCGTGGGTTGCAGCCCGTGTACGGCGTTCTCTGAAGCTCGAGGTAGCCCACCACGTGTGCATCGAAGATCGCCTCTCCGTCGAACTCTTCGAGCAAGTTGAAGACGACGTGAGGCTTGA
>JAPUKT010000479.1 GCA_027295555.1 Deltaproteobacteria bacterium | reverse complement strand
GGCCGAATAGGCCGCGACGATCTGGGGCCAAAGGGCGCCCTTCTCTTCCTCGTCCACCTGCCGTGCGCGGTACTTGCGTTTGACCCCCCCGACATCGATCTCCACATCGGGGTTCGCTTTCAGATTGAAGTACCAGGCCGGGTGCGTATCGAGACCAGCTAGCGACGCGACGAGGATCTTTCGATCGCCGACCGGGACGTGCATGAGCGGGATCTCGCGCACCTTTCCGGTCTTGCGCCCCACCATGGTCACCATGCAGATCGGGCGACCTCCCTGCGTGGTGCCCATCAACCGGCCCCCGCTGAGCTTGTAGACGGCAACGTTCATCCGAGTGTAGAGCTTATTCATTCGAAGCAGCCAAGGTACCAAGCCCTGGGGGATGGGTTTCACGTCTTCACGTCGGGCTCGTACGTATTCGTGCTTAGCCATGTGCAACTCCAGCTGGTGGGTCCCGGTACGAGTCGTACCTTATCCTGTCTCGCACGGCGTATACAGTCTCATGACGCCAGCACCAAGCGTGGCCCAGACTTGCCGTCGCCATAGCCTTACAGACGCACGTAGTCACGATTCCGGGTCGCGAAGGCAAACGGCGAGATGCAGAGCGTGGCGCCCATGTCGGTCAGACGGCCAGCCAGCCATGCGGGTTCGAGGCCTTGGTTCAGGAGATCGTAGAACGCGAGCACGCTGCCCCTTCGCTCAGTTCGCTCCAACGCGAGTTGATGGCCTTCCGAATCGATCGCGACGAAGCCGTCGCCGTGTTCGATGCGGTACGGAGCGATCAGGGCGAAGGGCTCCGCCAGGGTCGGGTAGACCTGCACTGCGCGACGGTACGTTTCGGTCAGCTGGGCGAAGCTGCGCCTCGCGACCTGGTAAAGTCGATCCCAGCTCTCTCCGGGGACCTCGGGGCGGACTTCGTACTGCCGCACGCGGATGCGCTGCGGAGCCGGCCCGTGCTCGACTTCGGCCAGGCCTACGTGCATCTGCCGAGGGCACGGGCCGAGTGAAGCCGACGCCTGGCGAGGGCGGTCCTCACGATAGATCGCGCCAGACGTCAAATCGATCAGATACCTGCGCTCGACGCTTGCCCGGTCGATACCCGCCAACCACTCGCGACCGACTTCGATCATCGTCCGGTCGTAGAGCAGCTCGAGCTCTCGGACGGAGCCGGGACGCGGCCCTAGCCACGCACGGATGCGTTCCTCCGATGCCTCGGTCGGAATCTCGACCCGGAGGGCGTCTGCGAGCCTTGCCGAGCCGTCGAGAATCCGGGCGGCACGGCGGGGCTGCCCTGAAAGAACCTCTTGCCGGAGTCGCCCGATGAATCGCCCGAGGCCCGGCGGTGTGGGTTGGGGGGCGACCTCGACGACGCGCCCCAGCGCGGCATCGACCGATGGCGCGTAACGGGCTTTGTCGATCCCGACCCTGGTAACCGCGATGAGGAGCTCGTCCAGAGCATCTGCGAGCTCGTTCGATTGCGGCGACTCGAGCTGGCGCCGACTCATGACGGCACCGGCCCCCGGCGACTGGGAGTCGTCGCGCTGTTCGAGCCCTGCCACGAACTCGAGCGCAGCGATCACGTAGGGACCGTCGTTCTGGCCGTCGCTCGACACGCGCTGAAGCTCGTCGTCGCGAAGGCTCAAAGTCACCATCTCGATCCGGCCGCCCACCTCGATGTCCATCGTCAGCCGGCGTACCGATCCGTCGGCGGAGGTCGTGCCCTGCGCCCGAAGGTGACGAATCGCGGCCTCACGCAGCCGAGTGGACATCGTCATGCTCCTCTTTGCGTAGAACGTCGTGCTTTCGCTTGAGCTCGAAGCGCACGGTGCCGGGTGCCCGTCGAAGATCGAGGGTCAGTACCTCGCCGACCAGCCCTCTGGCGATGTCGTTCCGGCCTTCGCGCTCGACCTGCTCGGCGCGGTGAAGAAAGGATTTCGCCATGGCGCGCACGAGAATGGGGTTGCGCTCGATGCGCGGGCGGTCGAGCTCGATCGCGCGACGGAATGCCGGCAAGGCCAACGCGTATTGCTCTCCGCGCGCAAAGGCCATCCCGATTCCGATCAGTGGAACCGCCCATCCTGCGCGCCGCGCCGCTGCGGATTCGAATCGCGCCACGGCCCAGTTGATGCGTCCGAGGACCAGCCACATGCGTCCCATGAAATAGTCGCGCCAACCGAAGACGATGGCTGGAAGACTGTCGCGCGAGCCTTTGCGCCTAACCGGTTTGTTCCCTACCTCCGACCAATCGATCTCCGCCACTTCTTCGCCCCGAAGCTCCATGCGCGCGGCGATGGCTGAAAGCGCATCCTCGATCGCGGCGCGCAATGCAGGCACGGTTGTCACGTTGTACCGCTCCGACAGGGCATCGAGGACGCGTCCATCGCTGATGCGGGCCAAGGTGCGCACGGCTTGGATCGCAATCACGATGTCGGCGTGGTCGAGAAACCGGACGACGAGCTCGCTGTTTTCGGACGACCCCAAGCTCTCCATTGCTTCGAGGGCGTGCAGGATCGAAGACGGATGCCCCTCTTGGAGCAGGCTTCGCACCTCGGGGAGACCACGACAGTCCCCGTGCATCCCGAGCGCCCCGGCGAGTGCGACTCGCTCTTCACTTCCGATGCTTCGTTCGAAGCGCTCGACGAGCGCAGGGTGCGCTCGTGGGTCGTCGATTCCACCGAGGACCCAGGCCGCCTCGGCAAGCAGCTCGCCGCGCTCCGACTCGATCACCGCCACGAGGGCAGGGACCAGACGCGTATCGGTCGCGTGGCGGAGCGATGCGAGGAGCCCGACGCGAGACTCTCGAGGGACGCATCCGTCGTTTCCTTCGATGATCGCATTGATGTGGTGCAACACCATCGCGGGGAGCTCCGGCGTGCGCATCAGAAGAAGCGCCCGTTCGTCCCCCGGAAGCACGTGGATGGGCTCGACTTGCGATTGACCATCCCAGAATGCCCGCACGCCCTCTTGGGTTTCGGCGGCCAGTCGCCTCCAGCGCTCGTCTTCGCTTCGGGCCTTGCGACCTGGCGCCCCTGGAAGCTCCGAGCGCAATCGGGCGAGCTCGTACCCGAGCTCCACGTCCCGAAGCTCGCCGATTGTTTGCGTCGCGGCCCGCACGGCTTCGTTCGAGACCGCACGGCGCTCCTGGAGCCGCTCGCCGAGTCGCTCGAGAGCCGCGCGTCGCTGTTTGCGGGAGCCGGCGCGAAGGACCGCCAAGATCGTCGGGATGTCGTCGATTTGCTCGACCGAGATGCGGCCGGTGCCGCTTGCAGATAGCCGGCCGAGGAAGGAAGGGTCTGCTGCTCCTTCGGGAGGAGGCCGAACCGAAGGGTGTCGCGCTGCCTCGGGGTTGAGGCTTTCGGTGCCGATCTCCTCGATGTCGTACGTGGCCGCGGATCGCACGAGCTCTCGCGCCACGTCGCGATCTTCTGCGTCCGGGGCACAACCGAGCTCCTCCCGAGGGTCCGCGTACTCGGTGCTCGCGATGCCTTCCCGCAGGAAGTGCTCGAGAGCGATCCAGTTCGGTTCGGGTTTATGCGTCACGGGCTACTTCAAGGATAAACCTCGCGCGTGGTTACAGTCCCCTTTTTAGCGCTTGGGGACCTCTCGGTTGAGCTTGCGCAGTACTTCCTGGAGGTCCTCCCAGACTGGCTTCTTGAATTGCGGGCTCCGCAGCAGGAATGCGGGGTGGTAGGTCGGCATGACCGGGATGTCGTGCCACTCGCCCCAGATGCCTCTCCATTTTCCAGACGGTGGTACACACCGTAGGTTTTCGGCTGCGCATCGACCGAGCGCGACGATCACCTTCGGGGACACGGCTTCCAGCTGCGGCACCAAGAAGTGGGCGCATGCGATGGCTTCCGTCGGAAGCGGTGTCCGGTTCTCCGGCGCGCGACACTTCACGACGTTGCAGATGTAGACCCCGTCTCGGTCGTACCCCATCGCCGCAATCATCCGGTCCAGCAGCTGTCCTGCGCGGCCGACGAAGGGCAAGCCTTGCTGGTCCTCGTGAAAGCCTGGACCCTCTCCGACGAAGACCAAATCAGTGTCGCACGTGCCGCGCGCGAACACGCTTTTCGTCCGAGTCCGATGAAGCTCGCAACGCGTGCACTCGGCCGCTTCCGACGCCAGCATTTGTAGGCGGGTGTGGTAACCCCGAGCCGCCCGAACGTCCACGACAGCGGGAAATCCGTTACCCCCGAGCGCTTCCTCCCAGCGCAAGAGCTCCTGCGCACTGGCCACCAGTGATACGAGCTCTTCGTCCGGTCCGTTGGCCACGTTCGGGTGAGTATAGGCCGGTTTCGTTGACTTGGCCGTGCCGCGGTCGTTAAGCTCAGATCCCAGGGGGTTTTAGGGGTATGTCACGGGCTCGAGTTCTCGCTATCGGAGATACCCACATCGGGATGAAGCGCACTCACAACGAGGACAACTTCATGCTCGCCGATGAAGACAGCCTCTACGTGGTCGCCGACGGTATGGGCGGGCACGCTTCCGGTGAAGTCGCGAGCCGCATGGCGATCGACACCCTCCGCGAGTTCTTCCGCGCGACGAGCGCAGACCTCGAAGCGACTTGGCCCTACAAGATGGACAAGTCCCGGGGCTACGAGGAGAACCGCCTGATCACGGGCATCAGGCTCGCGAATCTCCGCATCTACGAAGCGGCCCAGAAAGATCCCCAGATGCACAGCATGGGGACCACCGTCGTCGGCATTCTCGTCGTCGAGGACGGCGTGCTCATCGGGCATGTGGGCGACAGCCGCGTCTATCGCATCCGTGAAGGAAAGATGGAGCAGCTGACCAGCGACCACTCACTGCTCAACGACTACATCAAGATGAAGCGACTCTCCGTGGAAGAGATCGAGAACTTCCCTCTCAAGAACGTGATCGTTCGTGCGCTTGGGATGAAGTCCACGGTCAAGGTCGACACCGTGCTCGACCGCCCGGAAATCGGCGACGTCTACGTGCTCTGCAGCGACGGCCTGTGCGGCCCCGTCAGCGATGAGGCGATCCATCGCATCGTGCAGTCACAACCAGATCTGCAAACGGCCGCGAACCGGTTGATCGAAGAAGCGAACGAAAACGGCGGGCCGGACAACATTACGGTCGTGCTGGCCAAGGTGATGGGGCTCAGCTGAGCTCGATTCGGTGTTCCGGCGTGATTACCGCGCGGCTGGCGGAACGCGTGATGACCGAGCCGGGCCATACGACACATGCGTCGATCGAAGCGCCCTCTGCGATCTCCACGTCCGCTCCCACGACGGAATTTCGAATCGTGGAGTGGTAGCCTGATGTGAGCCGGTCGGCCGCCAGCAAGCTCCCCTCTATCGGCACCACCCCGGGCCATCGAAACAAACCTGAAGCCAACTCTAGATTTACTCGGTGATAGTCGGATACGGTTCCGAGATCCGCCCAGGGGGAGTCGTCGACGACCCCTAGGACAGGCGCCCCGCCATCCACCCAACCGCGGTAGGCGACGCGAATGACGCAGCCAGACTCGGGCATGGCCTCGAACGCCTCCGGCGCCAGAATGTGAACCCCCGTGAACATGAGCTCCTCGGCCACATTCCGGGAGCCCGGTGCTCCAAGGAGGGTCCTTACCCAGCCCTCGCCGTCGATTCCGATCGCCCCAAAGCTAGCAGGGTCGGGGGTTCGACGAAGTATCATCGTTGCAACTGCGCCTTTTTCGACGTGCTGTCGGTAGGCCTCGGAGAGATCCGGCGCGAAGAGCGTGTCCCCGTTCATGACCACCACGGGGGCCGCTGGGTCCGCGAAGAGCGCTTGGGCCCGTCGGAGCCCTCCCCCAGTCCCCAGAAGCGTCATCTCCCTGGAAAACACGAGGTTTACCCCGTCAGGGCAGTGGCTGCGGAGGAGGTCCTCGACCAGTTCCGGCTGAGGGTGCGTGTTGGCCACGACCGTCCGCACCCCTACCCGCGCGAGGTGGTCCATGGCAAACGCGCCGAGCGGACGATTGGCGACGGGAACCACGGGTTTCGGGCGAAGGTCGGTCAGCGGCTTGAGGCGCGTTCCGAGCCCAGCTGCTAGAAGCATGGCCTGCACTACGGCATCCTAAACTCCCCTTAGATTCGCACCAAGCATTGTGGGTGTGTAGAGTCCCGTACCAAATCCGAACGAGTGGGGAAATGAAGGCCATCTTGTTGACCGGGGCTGCTGGGTTCATTGGAAGCAACACCGCTTCGGCGCTCCTGAACCGTGGCGACGTAGTGGTTGGGGTCGATAACCTCAACGACTACTACGACCCAGCCCGCAAACACGCGAACTTGAAAGAGATTCGGGCGGCAGCTCCGGATCTCGAGAAGTTCATCTTCCATGAGACCGACATCCGAGACGAGGATGGGATCGAGGCCCTTTTTGCCGAGCATCGCTTCGACGCCATCGTCCACCTTGCAGCGATGGCCGGGGTGCGTGCGTCTATCCAGAACCCGAAGCTCTATCTGGATGTGAATCTCGGAGGAACCTTGAACCTCCTCCAGGCCGGGCAGCGCCACGGGCAGCCCCTGTTTGTATTCGCCTCGACGTCCTCAGCTTACGGGCCGACCAAGCTGATCCCCTTCATCGAGACCGACCACGCAGATCGTCCCCTCGCGCCTTATCCCGCCAGCAAGCGTGCGGCAGAGCTCCTTGGTCACTCGTACTTTCACCTGTTCGGACAGGACTTTACGGCGCTTCGTTTCTTCACCGTGTACGGCCCTCGCGGTCGACCGGACATGATGGCCTATAAAGTCCTCGACAACATTTTTCGCGGGACCGAAGTCCCTTTGTACAACGGTGGACAGATGCATCGGGATTGGACCTACGTGGATGACATCGTCCAGGGCGTCGTGGCGGCAGCGGACCGGCCGCTCGGGTACGAGATCATCAATCTAGGTCGGGGTGAGCCTACGCTGCTCGCGGACTTCGTTCGGTTGATCGAAGAGCAGGCTGGCCGACCCGCGAGTCTGATCGACAAGCCGATGCCGCCAGCCGATATCGACTATACCAACGCCGACATCACCAAGGCGCGGGAGCTGCTCGGATACGACCCGAAAACCAGCGTCGAAGACGGAGTACGGAAGTTCTTTCACTGGTACCAACACGCCGTGCTGGAGGCGGGAACCCCATGAGTCGGTTCCTCTGGCGCACGTCGCAGTTCGTGATCGACATCGGCGTTCTGATGTTTGCCTTCATCTTGGCGACGATGGTGCGTTTTGATTGGAATGTGCCGTGGGCGACGCTGCGTTCGCTGCTCATCGTCATGCCGTACGTGGTGTTGTTGCAGTACACTTTTCTTTCCGCGTCCGGTATCACCCGTTTCTCTTGGCGCTATATCAGCCTTCGCGACGCAGTGCGCATCTTCTTCGCGATCGCTTCCGCTGGGGCGCTCCTCGTGCTGCTCCGCCTGTTGAGCCCAAGACTTGCCGAGGATTTCCCTCTGGCGCGATACGGCATCGTGCCCCTTGGCGTGTTGCTCGGTGACTTCGTGCTCGCTTTCGTCGGTCTCACGGGCGTGCGTGCCCTTCGCCGAATGCTCGGGGAGCGGGTGGCTTCCCAGAAGCACCCGCGAGATCAGGAGACTCGAGTTCCGACCCTATTGGTGGGGGCTAGCCAAGGTGGCGTGCTGGTCGCCCAAGAGATCGCGAGACGGCCGGACCTGGGGATCAGACCCATCGGCTTCGTCGACGACGACCCGGTGAAGCAAGGGGCGGTGATTCACGGGATCAAAGTGATGGGCAAGACCGATGATCTCGGCCGCCTGTCACGGCAGCACGGCGTGGAGCAGGCCCTCATCACGATCTCCAGTGCGCCAGGTACGGCCATCCGGAGGATTACCGAGAAATGCAAAGAGGCAGGCCTCGCTGTGAAGATCGTGCCCCGCACCTATCAAATCGTGGGTGGCCGGGTGAACCTGTCACGAATCCGGGACGTGGCGATCGAGGACTTGCTGCGACGGGAACAGGTGCGACTCGACACCAAGTCAGTGGCCGATGTCATTCGGTCTCAACCCGTGATGGTCACCGGCGCGGGGGGGAGCATTGGTTCCGAGCTATGTCGCCAAGTGGCTGCCTATCGACCGTCGCACCTGATTCTGGTCGAGCGATGTGAGAACAATCTATTCGAGATCCACTCTGAGCTGCGCACACGGTTCCCTGATCTCGAGCTCACGCCGGCGATCGCGGACATCACCGACCGCCCGCGCATCACACAAATCTTTCGCGACCACCGACCCTTGATCGTCTTCCACGCGGCGGCCCACAAGCACGTTCCCATGATGGAGTGGAACCCAACCGAGGCCGTGAAGAACAACATACTAGGCACCCAGATCGTCGCGGACCTGGCGGACAGTCTGGCTGTCGAACGGTTCGTGATGGTCTCCACCGACAAAGCGGTGAACCCGACGTCGATCATGGGTGCGACGAAGCGAGCGGCCGAGCTCTACATCCAGGCGCTTTCGACCAACAGTGCGACCCATTTCGCCACGGTGCGATTTGGCAACGTGCTCGGCTCGGCGGGAAGCGTGATTCCCATCTTCCGGAAGCAGATTTGGGACGGCGGACCGGTCACGGTGACCCACCCCGACATGACCCGATACTTCATGACCATCCCGGAGGCGGTGCAGCTGGTGACGCAGGCGGCCGCCTTGAGCGAAGGCGGAGAGATCTTCATTCTCGACATGGGTCAGCCGGTGCGCATCGTGGACCTCGCGCACGACTTGATCCGCTTGAGCGGCCTCGAGCCCGACAAAGACATCGAGGTGCGGTTTACCGGCATCCGGCCCGGAGAGAAGCTCTTCGAGGAGCTCTCGACCGCCAGCGAGGGAATCCAAAGGACGGCACATCCGAAGATCTTCGTCGGGACCTACGCCTCCCCGGGGCTCGACGACCTTCGCGTAGAGCTCGACCGGGTGAACGACCTTTGCGGCTCCGATCCCGAGGGGCTCCGAAAAGCGTTAGAGCGGTTGGTGCCCGAGCTCAGGGATGACGACATCGAGAGCGAGCCGCCTGCTGCCTCTCCGAGTCAGCACCAGCTCCGAGAATCGAAGCCGTTGAGGACGCTATGAGAGTTCTCGTCACGGGCGGCGCCGGTTTCATCGGGAGCCACGTAGCCGAAGCGGCCATCGAGGCCGATCACGAGGTTCTCGTCGTGGACGACCTGAGCACCGGTCGTGCCGAGAACCTCCCAGCAGGCGTGGATTTTCATCCCGTCGACATTCGCCAGCGAGAAGTGTTCCGTGAGTTGGCGCTGCGCTTTCGACCGGACGCCATCAGTCACCACGCTGCGCAGGCCAGCGTCGCCG
>JAPUKT010000478.1 GCA_027295555.1 Deltaproteobacteria bacterium | reverse complement strand
TCGACTTCGACCAACGCGTCGAGACGATCAAGCGGAAGAAGGGCGAGCCGATCATCGAGACGTTCTGGGAGAACCAGCATGGCGTGCTCGACGGCAACGCGACGAACGAGGGATATTTGCTCGCTACGCGCTGGTCCGGCGAGGATGGAGGAGCGCAGTCGATCAACGCGCTCCACGATGTGTGGACCGCGCGGACGGTGGCCGAGGGGATGGCCGTGTTTGCCAACGTCGAATCGGCGTTCAACTGGATCTTCGCCGACAGCGCGGGTGACATTGGCTACCAGATGTCGGGCTTGATGCCGCTACGGCCCGACGAGTGGTCGGGTTTCGCGCCCCGGCCCGGCTGGGATGACCGGTTCGATTGGCGGGGCTTCGTCAGCCCCGAGGAGTTGCCGCGCGTGCACAACCCCGCAGACGGTGTGATCGTGACGGCCAACCAGGATCTCAACCACCTCGGCCACGCGAACCCCATCAACACGCCGATGGGCGACTACCGCGCGCGACGCATCGCGCAACTGTTGGGGGAGCGTGACGACCACGATGTGGATTCTTTCCGCGCGATCCAATTCGACACGTACTCCCTCCAGGCCGCCGAGTTTCTCGAGATCCTCACGCCGTTACTGGGAACGGGCCCCATCGCCGACGCCCTCCGCGCTTGGGACTGCCGTTATGAGCTGCACTCCACCGGGGCGACGGCGTTCGAGATCTTCTACGCGCAGCTGCTCGTAGAGATGTTCGGGGCAGCATGCGGTGCCCCGGTCATCGAGCACCTCCGCGATGCCACGGGCACGTTCATCGACTTCTACCAGAACTTCGATCGCGTCCTCGTCGCCGAATCGTCACCTTGGCTCGGCGAGCGCAGGCGGGAGGGTGTCTGGAGCGCTGCGCTCGGGAAGGTCGCCAACCAAGTGCCCGAGCCGTGGGGTAAGCGAAACCGCATCACACTCACCAATATGTTCTTCGGAGGCAAGCTCCCTCGCTTCCTCGGCTTCGATCGCGGCCCAATCCCGCTCCGCGGCGGCCGCGCGACCCCACACCAAGGGCAGATCTACCGTTCCGGTGAACGGCTCACGAGTTTTGTCCCGTCGATCCGCCTCGTCGCCGACATGAGCGAACCCGTCCTGCACTCCGCTCTCTGCGGAGGCCCGTCGGACCGCCGGACGTCGAAGTGGTACACGAGCGGCGTAGAGGGATGGCGTGCCGGCATCCTCAAGGTGCGCAAGCCACCGGGGTCCTAGTGCTCTAGCGGCTCTGTGCGATGTGGAGCTCGTCTGCGGCGGCTGGTTGCTCTGAAGCCGCCTCCTTCTTCCGCTGCTCTCGTTCGCTCAGGATCTCGTCCATTGTCTTTGGCCTGAGATCTTCCGTGCTGTAGGGCAGCGGGGTGATTCCGCGTTCTAGCCATGTGTGCTTGCCCGCAAGCAAATCCAGGCCGACACGGGTGGCTCGTGCGTCGTCGTTGTGCCAGAGCTCGTGGAACAAGTCGTCGATTCGTCGTCGGGTCTGTCGCGCGAAGAAATCGGCGAGGTCGACCGCCTGTGCTGCGGCTTCGTTTCCGTCCTGCTGGAGCTTGCGCGCGTGACGGACCGTGGCCGCCAGGGCAAAGATCTCGAGGCCGATGTCGACGATGCGGAAGAGGAAACCCTGCCGCCGTTCGAGGCCGGGCCCGAAGCGTGCCATGCCGTGGAAGGTTTGCCGCGCAAGCCGTGCCGACGCGCGCGACGCATACCGAAGATGCTTTCCGAGCTTTCCGTAGCGAGCGAAGCTCGGCCAGAGGCTCCAGCGGAGCCAGCGCGTCGGATACCACCAGGCATAGAAGGCGATGATCTTGGGCAATGCCGCCAGACGTTTTCCGATGCTCGCATTGGGGTCGACGAGGTCGCCCGCTACACTGAGGTGTTTGTCGACAGCCTCGCGCGCGATGAACAGATGCATGATCTCGCTCGAACCCTCGAAGATCAGATTGATTCGGCTGTCGCGCATCAATCGCTCGATCCCGATGGCCGGCTCTCCGCGTGCTTTGAGCGAGGCCGCGGTTTCGTACCCGCGACCGCCGCGGACCTGCAGGGTCTCATCGCTGAGCTTCCAGCCGCGGACCGTGTTCCATTCCTTTGCAGCCGCCGCTTCGAGCCGGATGTCGGTGTCCTTGCGGTCGGCGAGCTCGCCCACGACGTAGGCGAGCGACTCCATCGCGAAAGCCGATGAGAGAATGTAGGCGTTCTTGTGGGCGATGACTTCGTGTTTGCCGACTGGAATGCCCCATTGCACGCGAGCATTCGACCATTTGCGTACGACCTCGACGTATCGCTTGGCGGAGCCCGATGTGGCTGCCGGTAAGCTGAGCCGACCGGTATTCAGCGTGACGAGGGCGACCTTGAGCCCATCGCCATCCTTGCCAATTCGGTTATTGAGCGGGACCTTGACGTTGTCGAAGCTGATCACGCCGTTCGCGAGTGCCTTCAGCCCCATGAAATGGCAGCGATGGTCGACGGTGACACCAGGCCAGTCCATTTCGACGACGAGGCAGTTGATCCTCTTCGTGGCAGGGTTGCGCGCCATGACGACGATAAGCTCGGCGAGCGTTCCGTTGGTACACCAGAGCTTCTGTCCGTTGAGAATGTAGTGCTTGCCGTCCTTGGAGAGCTCTGCCGTCGTTGCAAGGCGGGCAGGATCAGAGCCCACCGCGGGCTCGGTTAGCGCAAACGCAGAGATGGCCCCTTTGGCACACCTAGGAAGGAAACGCTTCTTCTGCTCTTCCGTCCCGAACAACCTGACAGGCTGTGGGACGCCGATCGCTTGGTGCGCGGACAACAATGCAACGATGTTTCCGTCATAGGCGCCGACCAACTCCATTGCCCGGACGTACTCGGGGTGTGTGAAGCCGAGGCCGCCGTACTCCTTCGGAATCTTCATCCCGAACGCGCCGAGCTCCGCAAGCCCTCGAATGACCTCGGGGGGATACTCGCCAGTCGCGTCGATCTGAACCGAATCGACCTCGTTCTGTAGGAAGTCGGCCAGCTTGCGATGGAACTCCAAGAACTCGGGGCGGTCCGGCTCATCGAGCGACAGTCGTTCGAGGAGGTCCATCCGGAAGTTTCCAAGAAAGACGTCCTTCATGAAGCTGTCTCCGCTCCACACTTTCTCTCTCGCCTCTTCAGCAACTCTCCGGGCTTCTTGTACGTCTGCCATGCGGGTCTCCGATTTTGTTGCGGCCAGCGTCACACTGTGCGCAGACATGAAATATCCCCAACCCGAGACGGTTTCACAAGGGCTACCTTGTCTGCGCCCTCGTTTTCACTGCAATATTCCGCCTCGACGGCAGAACAGCCCGCTCTTGGTCCACCAAGGATTGTCGTTCTTTTGTTGTTGCAGGCCCTAGACGGCTCGTCGGCGCCTGAATAGTAGCGCAAATAAGCACAGTAGGCGTCCACCACACCGTCGTTCGCGCCGATCAATACTCGCAGACCGTGTTGTCGTGCTCGCAGTTCTGCCCGGGG
>JAPUKT010000477.1 GCA_027295555.1 Deltaproteobacteria bacterium | reverse complement strand
CGCTCGTGGGTGTTATCGGGGTGATCGTCGCGCAGCAGACGACACTATCCACGTGGGCTCGAGGCGAGCCCTGGATCGAAGCCATCGTTGGCGGCCTGTTGCTCCATGTGGTCACACACGACTGGGCCCACGAGCACGAACGGCCCACGCTTCCCGGCTGGCCTCAGGTCGTCGCGATCGCGTTGGGCGTGAGCGTCCTCTTGCTGGGGCGTTAGGCTAGCAGCGTCCGGCTCGCCGCGATGGCGCTCTTCAACGCACGGCTCGCATGCGCCTGCTGGTCCTCGGGAGGCGCCGAAATCAGACGGTCGGCGGTGAGCACGGCCCCGGTCCAGCCTGTCGTATGCCACTCGACGCCAGCCTCGAGCGCCGGCAACGCCGCCGTGTCGGGGTATGGCCAGGGGTTCACGTAGAAATACGGTTGGTCGTAGGACCCATCGCCTGGAGAAAACCCAACTCCGATGCTTCTTGCTTCTTCCGGCTCTGCATCCGCATCGAGCGCGATCAGACTTCCCACGTCGAAATGGTGTGGCCAACAGCGCACCGGAGATGCCGCCGGATCGCCCGCAACCAGCTCTTCGATGAGCCGCGTCGCATTCGCAAACCAGGCCGCGAGCTCGATCCGCCCATCGGCTCGGGCCTCGGAGAACACGCCGCCGTCGCCCACCGGATGCGCGGGCATGTCGTGCTCGGGAGGTCGCAGCTGGTCGCTCGGGACGCCAAGCTTGCCTGCAAGCCAGACCCGTCCTTCCTCGAAGGTGCGACCCGCAAGCGACAGCGAGGCCCGTTCCAGGTTCCCGTCGAGCAAGACGAGCTCGAGCCCTTCGAACACGAGCGCCGCTCGAAGCGCGTCTTCCCCGACAGGCCGACCCGCCAACACGCCGAGCCCCTTGAGCCAACCACAATTCGTATGACTGAAATCCGGCTGCGGCGGCGAGAGGCTGGTCCCCACCGCGCTCACCAGTTGCGTCGCCCAGTGGAGCTCGAGGCGGGCCTCGGAGAGGGTCTCCGGTAACACCGAACCGAGCGACTTCCAACTCATGGCGGCATGACGCCCGCGTAATGAATCCCGGTGAGGTGCGCGATGTCGCGCTTCCACGTGGTGAGATCATCTTGCACGAGCTCGTTCAGATGGCCGTGACCACAGCCACGGGCCAAGACTTTCATCAGCTCGACCGTGGACGTGAAGAAGTTGTAGAGCTGCTGCGCAGACTTCTGCACGTCGAGCCGTGCCCGCAGATGTTCTTGCTGGGTCGCGATCCCGACCGGGCAGTTGTTGGTGTGGCGGGCGCGCATCCCGAGGCATCCGATGGCTTGAATCGCCGCGTTCGCGACAGCGATCGCATCCGCACCCATCGCGAGCGCTTTCACGAAGTCGCTCTCCGTTCGAAGCCCGCCCGTGATGATCAGCGTCACGTCCTCGCGTTTTTGTTGGTCGAGGTGCCGGCGGGCGCGTGCAAGGGCCACCATGGTCGGCACAGAGATGTTGTTCTTGAACACGTCCGGCGCCGCCCCGGTGGCACCACCACGACCATCGAGAATGATGTAGTCGACGCCTACCTCGAGCGCGAAGTCGATGTCCGCCTCGATGTGCTGCGCGCTAATCTTGAAGCCGATCGGGATCCCGCCCGTTGCCTCTCGGACCTCGTCGGCCAGCCTCCGAAAATCCTGGGGCCCGTCCAAATCCTCGAAGCAGGCCGGGCTGATCGCCGCTTGGCCCGGCTCGAGGCCACGCACGGCGGCGATCTTGGCGGTGACTTTTCTCCCTGGGAGATGCCCACCGGTTCCGGTCTTCGCCCCTTGCCCCCCCTTGAAATGGAATGCTTGGGTCTTCTTCGTCTTGTCGAGATCCCACCCGAACCGACCCGAGGCGAGCTCGTAGAAGTAGCGAGAGTTGGCCTCCTGTTCTTCGGGAAGCATCCCGCCTTCGCCGGAGCAGATCCCCGTGCCCGCCATCTCCGCCCCCATCGCGAGCGCGACCTTCGCCTCCTGGCTGAGCGCGCCGAAGCTCATGTCGCTCACGAACAGCGGAATCTCGAGCCTCAGTGGCTTCTTGGCGTGGGGACCGATGACGACGTCCGTACCCACGGGCGTGCCGCCGAGCAAAGGCTTGCGCGCGAGCTGCGCGGTCAAAAGCAGGATGTCTCCCCAACGCGGAAGCTCCTGGCGCGGAACACCCATCGCCGAGACCGGTCCGTCATGACCGACGTTCTTGAGCCCGTTGCGCGCGAGCTCTTGGATGTACTTGTTGAAGGGCTCCTCGGGGGCCCCGTGAACGTCCGCGTAGAGACCTAGGTATTCGTCGCGCTGGTAGGGTTGCGGATGCTTGACCGCCCAAGCGCGGATCTCCTCTTCGTCGACGAGCACCGCATCAGCGTCGTGGTCGATCCACGCGCGAAACTTCTGGAGGACTTCCGCGTTGTTGTACGAGCTCACCCCGGTGTCGACGCGGTAGTCCCAGCCGTGAACGCCGCACACGATGTTGCCGCCGTCGACCTTGGCGTCGGCCATCAGCGCGCCGCGATGGAGACAACGACCGTACAAGACCGAAACCTGGTCGTCGTAGCGTATGATCACCAAGTCGACCCCGGCGATCAGAGCGTAGGTGGGCTGGCGATCTTCGAGGGCGCTCCAGCGGGAAACGGCAACCTTGTGCTGCGTTCGAACTTGGGTTACGGGCATGATGTATATCAGCACGCTTTGCGTGCGTCGTGCAAGGGCCCTACGCGCTCGATCAGCGTTCGTTAGGTCGTTCTTTCAGCTGTGTATTCGCAATGGGTGGTCCATCACCGGTTTGTGCTCTTCCGGGCAATG
>JAPUKT010000476.1 GCA_027295555.1 Deltaproteobacteria bacterium | reverse complement strand
GTCGACCTCGAGTCGACTGGGCATGCGTTGATGTTTTTCGATCTGCCAGATGTTTTGGACGTTTTCCTCGAGGATGGGCCTCTTCGGAAGGTCGTCGATAGCGCCACCCGACTGCTGCACGACGGCCAACGCTGCGCGATTCACATCGTCACAGTACCCGAGCCGCTCGCCGTTCGGGAGACGATCGAGGTCTACCGGGACCTTCGCGCCCGGGAAGAGCTTCACCTCGGTCACCTGTTCATCAATCGCGTTCCCCTCGCCTGGCTCGACGAGACGGGGAGGCAATCCATTCGTGACTACCTCGACACAGCGAGGGCCGACGACCCGTGTCGACCGCGCCTCCTGTTGGCCGAGTACTTGGCGGCGCGGCGCGACACTGCGGAAAAGTGCATCCGCGGGCTCGAGCACGACATCGATTTGCCGACGGTCCTTCTCGATGAGGAGAACGCGAGCAGCGCACGGATCGTCCAATCGATCAGCGAACAGCTGGAAACAACGGAGGGCGCGTGAGCGAGCTTCGCGAAGATTGCAAGCTCGTGTTCTGCGTGGGTGTGGGCGGGGTCGGGAAGACGACCTTCGCGGCGGCGCTCGGGCTCCGGGAGGCGCTTCGTGGGCGTTCGGTGCTGGTCTTGACCGCCGACCCAGCGAGACGGTTGGCGGACGCGCTCGGGGTCTATGGTCTTCGCGACGTACCTTCCACCGTCCCCTTACCGCACGGTGCCGAGGGAGGCGAGCTTCACGCCGCCATGCTCGAGACGAAGGCCAGCGCAGACGCGATCATCCGCCGCGCCGCAGAGGACGAGGCGCGAGCGCAGCGCATTTTCGACAACAAGATCTATCAGGCATTCTCCAACACGTTGGCACGCTCGCACGCCTACGCGGCCATGGAGCGGGTTCACGAGGCCATTTACGATCCCCGTTACGATCTGGTCATCGTCGACACACCGCCAGCGCAAAGCGCGATCGAAATCCTAGATGCGCCGGCCAGGCTCGTGCGGTTTCTAGATCAGCGGGTCGTGCGTTGGTTCCTTCAACCCCGGGAAGAACCAGAAGAATCCCCGCGTTTGCGTGGTGGCGCATTGACGCGGCGCCTGCTCACGACGATTGCCGGCGAGTCGCTCGTCACCGCCTTGACCGGGTTCCTGAGCGAGATGGCGTTCCTGCGCGAAGGGTTCGCCGAGCGGGCGAAAGACGTGCGCGATACGATGCGGTCCTTCGAGACCGAGTTCATACTGGTTTCCTTTGCGAACCCGGTTGGCGTGGCAGCGGCGCGATCCGTCGCCAATGAGATTGCCCGTCGTGGCTTCACACTGGGTCACGTCGTCTTCAATCGTGCGTTCGTTGCCGAAGTGGAGGTTACCGACGTTGGCACCGGCCGGTACCCGCCTGCGCTCGCCGAGCTCGCCCCAACGCTCGAAACGATGCACGCCTGGCTGACCGATGAGCAGACCCGAAAACGAGCCACCATCGAGGAATTTTGTCGCGAGCAGAGCCACCCTGCATGGATCCTCCCCGAGGCTACGCGGCCCCTTGGAAACACATCGGCGCTTTTTGCGTGGATCTCGGCGGGGCGCTCGATTCCGCCTCTTGCGTAGCGCAACCCTACCGCTTTGTGCAATCCTCCGGCCCATCCATGGAGTACGCGATCAAGCACGATTTGAGCCCGGAGCTGGCGAAGAAGGCTGCCCAGAAAGCCGCGGACCACTACACCCAGAAGTGGGCGAAGTACAACGCAAACACCACTTGGTCTGGCGACAATCACGCCGAGATCACCTTCCATGTCAAAGGCGTCGCCGTCGCCGCTACTGTGGACATGCAGCCGGGGCAGATCGTCATCGATATGAAGAAAGTGCCGTTCTTGCTGCGTCCCTTCAAGAGGATGGCTCTCGATGTCGTTCACAAAACGATGACCAAGTGGATCGAGAAGGCGAAGAACGGGGAGCTCGACGAATGATCTCGAGCCTTCGGATCGGCACGTTAGGAGCGGCGAAGATTGCCCCGATGGCGTTGATTCGACCGGCTCAAAAAACCAGCGGTGTGTCGGTCACGGCCGTTGCGGCGCGTGATCGGTCCCGGGCCGAGAAGTTCGCTCGCCGGCATGGAATCGAAAAGGTTCACGCGGGCTACGATGCCTTGCTTGCGGACCCTGAGATCGACGCGATCTACAACCCATTGCCTAACGGGCTGCACGCGGAGTGGACCCTTCGCGCGCTCGATGCTGGGAAGCACGTCCTGTGCGAAAAGCCGTTTACTTCGAACGCGGCAGAGGCGCAGAGGGTTCACGAAGCGGCCGAGACAAGCGGCCGAATCGTCATGGAGGCATTTCACTATCGCTACCATCCTCTTGCTCAGCGACTTCGGGATCTCGTGGCTTCGGGTGAGCTTGGGGCCCCACGCTTCATCGAGACCTGGATGTGCATTCCGCTCCCGTTTCCCAACGACATCCGGTATCGCCTCGATTTGGCTGGCGGTGCGACGATGGACACCGGCTGCTACGCCATCCATCTCGCGCGCACGATTGCAGGCGAGGAACCCGAGGTACTGTCAGCGACTGCCAAGCTAGCTTCCGAAGGCGTCGACAGAGCGATGACCGCAGAAGTCCGTTTCCCAAGCGGGGCCAAGGGGAGGGTGAACTGCTCCCTCTGGTCGTCGAAGGTCGCGAAGATAGCCGCGCATGTCAGGCTCGACGACGGCGAGATTCGGGTGCTCAACCCGGTAGTCCCGCAGTTCTTCCACGGATTCAAGTGGCGCAAGAACGGCGGCGCATGGGTCAAGGAAAAGTTCCCCAAGAAGCCAACGTACGCCTATCAACTCGAGGCATTTCGAGACGCAGTCGTCGACGGCAAACCCTTCATCACGACGACCGGCGAAGCGGTCAAAACCATGAAGGTGATCGACGCAGTGTACCGGGCAGCAGGGATG
>JAPUKT010000475.1 GCA_027295555.1 Deltaproteobacteria bacterium | reverse complement strand
CTCAGAGGATCTAGGTCGACCCCTAGAAAGCTAGCCGGGAATCGGGGCCGGGAGCGTCAGTTGAACTGTGTAGCCGACCGCAGCGGATCGAAGCGTGGCCAAGCCACATGCTTGCGGCAATGAGACTGCCCACGAGGGCGTCGGTCCTACGCCAGCTTGACACCGCTCGTCCAGAGTCCAGTCGAGTGTTCGGACGTATTCACGCAGTTCGCGCGCAACCACCGACATGCAGCCCCAAACATCTTCTCGACATCGACCCGTCCGCCCTGCCGTGCCCCGAACGCGATCCGCTTCTGCGCCGCACCGGCAACGCAGACTCGCATCGGTAGTCCGCGTCGAACGCTGCCTCGACAAGACGGTGATCATCGTCCATGTGGCCGCGTCGCCGCAGGAAGAATCGAGGCGGACATCCTCGCCGACGCCGCTGTCAACGCTTCGCGCGCTTCAGCTTTACGTCGTGCCACACCCCCGACGAACCAGCCAGCGCCCCGACGCCCCACTCGCCGGCCATGGGCACCTTGACCTCGGTCTCGAGCACCTGCTCCCCGTTGAGTACGATCCGGAGTCGTCCGTCTGCGACGCTGACGCGGAAGGAGACACGTTTCGCCACAGCGAGCGCGGGCGAACGCGCGAACGCGAGCGTGGTCCAACGATTGCCTTCCATCTCGTGGTCGAAGACGGTCACCCCTGAGCCAGCGGCGAGGGAGATCGCCACAAAGCCCTTGGGTCGCCGACCGAGCAGCAGGTTGAGCTGTGTCTTCTTGCCCGGGAGCACGGTGGCCGCCCCGGTCAATGTCCACGGCTCTTCGCCCGCTGCCTCCGTCCGCCACGCGACCGCGTTCACCGTGTCGAAGGCGGTGACGATCCAGTCCTTCTTGCCGGTTTCGAGCGACCGATATTTCTCCTCCCACTGCGGCTCGAGATCCTTCACATGCTGTTGGAATCGGGCAGCCAGGGAATCGAACTTCTTGCCGCGGAGTTTCTTCGCGAGTTTGTCCGCGAGTCGGACTGCGAGCGACTTGCCACCTCCGAGACGGCGCATGTTCGCGACCCACCAATCGGTCGTCTTGCGCTCGGTCGTGTAGAGGAAGTCGAAGAGTAGCCAGTGCACCGAGTAGCGGTCGAATAACTCGAGCTTCACCGCCTCGTCGCGCAGGATCGCCGAGAGCGAGGGGAACTTGTTCTCCGAGAGAAGCCGCTGGCCGCGGAAGATCATGTCAGAGAAGTGTGGGTCGGCGACGGAGTCCGTCAGGTGCCCCATGGTTTTCAGCACGGTCACTTCGAGCCACGACGCGCTCCCCTCGGTGTACCAGTCGGGGTGTGAGCGGTAGTTCGGTGTCGTGTGGTAACGGACGAGGTGCGCCGCTTCATGGATCAGCAAGCGGAGCGTCTGGTAGTTGAGACCGCGATCCCTGAGGAACGCCTCGCTCAGGTTCGGCTGCACGGCGACGTGTGCTGTCTTCGACCCGAAGTGGGCGAACGCGAGGTTCCTCTTGAACTCGCCGGCTGTCAGCTTCGCCTCCGCGGCAACGTAGTCAGCGGCGTTGCGATAGAGGTGCACTGCGAGCAACTTGTGTTTCGAGCGCGACGGCCTCACGCCGAGGACTTTCAGCGTCGGCGACCAAACCGCTTCGACGACCGCAAGGGCCTGCCTGGTGACCGCCTTGTCGTCGAAATGACAGACGACGCGGAAGTGTTTGCCATCCGCGACGCAGGACTCGGCCTGGGCCACCGCGGTCCCGCACACAACCAGCGAGAGAAACGTGTAGCGTAGGATATCCATCGATTTCGACTCTTAGTGAAGGCACCCCGTGCCTTTGCCGATGGTAAGCGACGAGGGCGTGTAGACAGTGATCCGTCTGGCGCTAACCTGACGAGGTTGTCCGGTTCATTCGGTATTCCGTTGTTCCGCCGTTCCGTTGTGGCAAGAGACATGCCAAGCCCCCGAGTTCGCGCCGCTTGCCCTGGCGCCCTGATTTTCGCCGCGGGTCCGCTCACCGCCCCCGTTTCGGCGCAGTCCGGGATATCGGTCAAGCCGGCGACCAAGAAGACCAACCCGGCGCTGGACGACTTCGGCACGAGATTGAGCCTCATTCGGCCCTCCATGGACTTCCTCCGGTAGTAGCGGACCAGGCGGCAAACCATGCCGCGTAGCCCGCGCTTCTGAGACTCCAAGTCGCATTTCGTCTCGAATGCGACAGCCCCTAACCTTTCGTTAGGGCGTAGGTCACACTGACATTCACGGCCACCGTGATGTCTTGAACCGCCGGGGTGGTTCCACTGCGTCGGATGTGGGCGAAGAGCACTTCTTTCGAGAGCATCCCTGAAGGGACCTCGATGCTCTCCTGAATCGACAGAGGCGGACCGCGGACGACGCCACCGAGTTGAGCGAGTTGGGTTGCCGTCGCATTGGCAGCGCGCATAGCTTTGTCGCGCGCCTTGATTCGAGCGCCGGATGGATCTTCCACCGATAGCGACACATCGCTGATGCCACCCATGGAGCCACCGCCTTTGAGGACGCCGTCGATGACCGCGGCCAGGGTGGATAGATCGCGCACCGTCAACAGGGTCGTTTTGGACGCAACGTAGCCGATGATCTTGAGTGGCTCTGTGTGCACACGACGCTCGGCGTACTTTGGTCCGATGCTCACGTTGGAGGTCTCGATGTCGCTTGCGGCGAGGCCATTGCCTTGCGCGCTCGCTGTGAGCTTGTGAATGGCGTCGTGCAAGGCTGCGCGGGCTTCGTCGAGGGTGGGCTTCTCTATTTCGAAGCGTATGCTTACTGAGGCAATGTCAGGTTTCACCTTGATGACGCCGCGCTCTCGCACGGCGACGGTGGAGTGCCCTGGCGAGCGACTCAGTTGCGCGTCCCGAGCGGGCGAGACTTGGTCTGCTTGGCTCACCGTGACGCATCCCGATAGTTGGATGGACGCAAGGGCCCAGGCAATACACGACAGTCGTGTCGTGAGATTCATGCGTTCACTCTTGAGGTGAAGCGTTGCGGGTTGTTCTGAGTCAGTCTTGGTGTTGGCATGTCGTCATCATCCTTCTTGAACGGCCAGAGATTAAGACGTTGGCGACCTGCAGGTGTTAACCGACCCCGGGTTTCGGTTTGCCGAACAAGATCGCTCCGCGGCTACCAACCGCAGGGCGTTCTCGTCCGCTGCATCCAGCGGTACTGGCTCCCCAAAGGGGTCGTGAATGTGAACTCGGTGCGGGATAGCAG
>JAPUKT010000474.1 GCA_027295555.1 Deltaproteobacteria bacterium | reverse complement strand
TCCACAACGCCTCGATCGTCCATACCAAGCGAAACAAGCAGGACGTGATATGGGCGGTCAACCTAGGCGGCACCGAGAACATGCTCGAGGCTGCTCAGCAGCAGGGCGTCAAGCGGTTCGTGTACATCAGCTCCGGAAGCGTCGTGTATGAGGGCAAAGACATCGAGAACGGTGATGAAAGCTTGCCGTACTCATCGATCTCGCAAGCGCCGTACGCCGACAGCAAGATCGCCGCAGAGAAGTACGTGCTTGCCGAGAACGGGAAGGGCGGGGTGGCAACCTGCGCGCTCAGGCCTCACGTCGTCTTCGGGCCGGGCGACCGCCGCTTCATGCCGGCCCTTCTCAACCAGGCAAGATCTGGGCGGCTGCGCGTCCAGGTGGGCCGAGGCGTTTGGCTCTCAGACTACACCTACGTGAGTAACCTCATCGACGCGATCATTCTCGCTGACGAAGCGCTTGCGAACGGCGGCGTCGAGAGCGTGCCAGCAGGACAGGCCTACTTCATCACCAACGGCGAGCCGATGCCGTTTTGGGACTTCGTTCGCAAGGTCGTAGCGCGTCTCGGGTTCCCGCCGATCAAGTATCGCGCGCCCAAATCGTTGGTCTATGCGATCGCCGCCGTGAAAGAGGGCATCGACACTCTCAAAGGCGGCACGCTCGACGCGGAAGACGGCCTCACGCGCTTCGCGGTCCGCTACATGTGCACCCACCACTACTTCAGCATCGAAAAAGCCCGCCGTGACCTCGGCTACGATCCCTCCGTGAGCGTCGCCGAAGGCATCGAGCGCACCTGCCAACACCTAGAAGCCATCGGCGCCGTCTAAGAAAAAAGGGACAGTTCCTTTTGAGGGTGGGAATTGCTCCTTAGAGGTGTAGATGTCTCGGCACATCGACACTTCATTACAACTTTAAGCAGCTCTTAGGGTTATTCCCGACCGACACTGATTCCGCGGCGGAAATGCTCAGAAAACGAGACCTGAGACCGGAACAAAGCGATAAAGGGCGGGGTTGCTGCCACGCGGCTAGCTGATACATGGCTCGCCATTCGGGGCTTCGGCCGCGACGGGGGACGTCCAAGTGACGAAAGAGAGTCTCATCATCCTATCGGCCTCGGGGGGGCTTGCGCTTCTCGGCGTGCTGGAGCTCATCCTGCATCGCGGGCGGTTGGCTCGGATTCCCATCCGCATCCACGTCAACGGGACGCGCGGAAAGACCAGCGTCACGCGCCTGATCGCCGCCGGGCTCCGCGAGGCAGGGATTCGGTGCGTCGCCAAAACGACGGGAACCGTGCCCCGGTTCATTCTGCCGAACGGGCGGGAAGTGCCGGTCTATAGGCCAAGCGGCGCCAACATCATC
Source organism: Deltaproteobacteria bacterium (assembly GCA_027295555.1). Taxonomy (GTDB): domain Bacteria; phylum Myxococcota_A; class Polyangia; order Polyangiales; family Houyiibacteriaceae; genus SG8-38. Next base: position 2,697 of record JAPUKT010000474.1, on the reverse strand, counting down.
GAACAGACGCAGGCGGTCAGCATGGCGGCCGCCCAGCGCGCCCAAGCTCTGGTCGTCGAGTGCATGGCGCTGCAACCTCAGCTCCAATGGCTTTCCGAGGCGAAGCTCATCCGCGCGACCCATGGCGTGATCACGAACGCGCGTCCGGACCACCTCGATGTCATGGGCCCCACAGAGGATGATGTCGCCCGCGCGCTGGCCGCGACCGTACCGTTCAACGGGGTATTTCTCACCGCCGAAAAGAAGCATCGTCCGTTCTTCAAGCAGGTTGCCGACGAGCGCGGCTCGAGGTTCCGCGCCGGTCAAGACATCAGCCGTCCCCTCACGAACCTGGACATGAAGGCCTTCTCTTATCTGGAGCACCAGGAAAACGTCGAGCTCGCCTTGGCCACTTGTGAGGAGCTCGGCGTAGACAACGAGACCGCCCTTCGAGGGATGTGGCGCGCCCGGCCCGACCCCGGGGCGATGATAGAAGCCAGCGTCGAGTTCTTTGGCCGTCGGCTCGTGTTCGTGAACGGCTTCGCGGCGAACGATCCGATTTCGACCAAGTACATCTGGGAACAATCCATAAAGCGCCACCGTGACCTAGAGAAGCGCATCGCGGTCTTCAATTGCCGTGCCGACCGCGCCGATCGCTCCGCGCAGCTTGGAGCGTCGTACGCCCACTGGACGCAGGCCGACGAAGTGGTGCTGCTCGGCACGGGTCAGTACATTTTCGCCCGCGCTGCCGTCAAAAGTGGGCTCGATCCCACACGACTCATTTTCGTCGACCGGTCTCACCCGGCCGATATTTTTGAAATTCTGCTCGGTCTCGCCGAATCTTCAGCTCTAGTGATGGGGCTCGGCAACATCGCGGGGCCGGGGTTGGCATTGGCGGAGTACTTTGCCAATCGGGGGAACGACCATGCCAGAGTTTGAGTTGTTGTCTTTGTCGATTGGGCTCGGCCTCGCCGCGAGCCTTCTCTATGGTGAGCTCTTCGGGCTGGCCGCGGGCGGCATGGTCGTTCCCGGCTACATTGCCCTCTACGCGAACAAGCCCACCGATGTCGCCCTGACCCTGCTCGCCGCGCTCATCACGTTCGGCATCCTCCAGGGCCTCTCGCAGATTGCGATCGTCTACGGCCGCCGGCGCACTGTGCTCACGATTCTGGTCGGTTACCTCGTCGGCATGGCGTTTCGTTGGTGGCTCGGTAGCCAAATCACACCGTTTTCGGAGGCGGCCGTGATCGGGTTCATCATCCCGGGGCTCATTGCGATTTGGTATCAGCGGCAGGGGGTTCTCGAAACGACCTTGAGCCTCATCACCGCGGCGATCATCGTTCGGATGGTGCTGGTAGTATTCATGGGAGACATCACCCTATGAGGGGGATGTACTGGAAGCCTGAGGGCGCCTCTCAGGTTCAGCGCGCGCTCGTGGCCGCGTTGGCCATTACCGGCCTAGTGGCCGTCGAGCGCTTTCCAACCGAGGAGCAGCAGCCGCATTACGCGGAGAAGATGCTGGCCGCCCGCACGGCCAAAGAAGCGATGGACGTGATCCGTGACGCTTCCGAGAAGCGCGGCTTGCGCTATCGCGCGAAGACCGATCCGTCGGGCTCTCGGCTCATCGGTGAGGTGTTGTCGCCGATTACCAGCGGAAGCGGCAGTCTGGTGTCGAAGCAGACCAGCGCGAACCCGAACTTCGCTGCGGTTATCGTGCAGTGGCTCAAGGAGCTCGGGCTCAAGAGCGGCGACGTGGTCGCGGTTGGCATATCGGGGTCGTTCCCTGCCATGAACATCGCGATCTACGCGGCGCTCCACCAGCTCGGGATCGAGCCGATCATCATTTCGAGCACTGCGGCATCCCAATGGGGTGCCAACAATCCAGGCTTTACCTGGCTCGACATGGAGTCCCTCCTTCGGAAGAAGGAGGTCTTTCCGTACAAGTCGGTTGCGGCGTCGCTGGGTGGCGTCGGCGACGAAGCGATCGGTCTCACCGAGCGTGGCCACAAATTGCTCATGCGTGCGATCGAGCGAAACGAAATCCCCGGGATTGGAGTGCTCCAGACGGAAGAACAGCCGCCCGTCGAGGGAAATGCGCAAGGAGCGCCTGCCGAGCTCGCTGCCATCGACCAGAATCGGGTCCGCGAGCGCATGCGCGTCTACTACGAACACGCTGGGGATCGTCCGATCCGAGCCTACATCAACGTGGGCGGCGGCACGGTCTCGGTCGGCACCAAGGTTGGCAAGCGCAAGTTCCTGCCCGGCGTCAATCGTCGGGCGCCGAAGGGGATCGATGACATGCCGCCTTCGGTGCTTGGGGCGTTTCTCGAGTCCGGAGTGCCCGCAATTCACGCGACCCGCATCATCGATCTGGCCGAGGAGTACGGCCTCGAGATCGCGCCACGACGGATTCCCCAGGTGGGCCAAGGCGACGTCTTTCAGAAGCGCCAGCCCAATCGTTGGCTCGCCGGCATCGTGCTCGTCTTGATCTTGCTGGCGCTGTTCGCGATCGCGCGCGCCCCCTGGGGAACGCGCATGCTCCGGACGACCATCCCGCCGGAAAGCCTCGTCCCCCCAGCCCCTCGTCCGCCACAGGGCATCATGCCGATCGTCGAGGAAGGCGACGGCAACAGGGCCCCCGCGTCTCAGTCTCCCTCTCGGCGACCGCCGGTTTGAGTCTCTCCGGTGACTCGGGCCGCGCCGCAGCCCGGGCCACCT
>JAPUKT010000473.1 GCA_027295555.1 Deltaproteobacteria bacterium | reverse complement strand
TATCCGGTCGGACGTGGTCGTGTTGGCAAACGCCACGTTGAACTCGAAGTGGTTGCCGCTGCTCCAGCGATTCGTGTCCGGAGGTGGGAGCCTTTGGATCACGGCCGGCGACAAGATCAACCCGCGCGCCTATGGAAGCGTTCTCCGCGATCTGCTCCCTGGACGTTATACCGCGACACGGACTGACGACGGTCCTTTGTCGCTACGCTCGGAAGAGCTTCCTGAGCTCGTCCAGGCGACGGTGCGCGGCCGCACGCCAATCGATGAGACCTCGCTCGGCGCGGTGGTGACTGCGCGGTTCAGCGACGGCTCGCCTGCGATGGTCGAGCATCGATATCGAAACGGGCGCGTGGCAATGCTCGCGACGACAATCGACGACGCCTGGACCGACCTTCCGTATCAACCCGCATTCGTTCCGTTCGTATTGCAGACCTTGGCCCGGCTGGCCGGCCGTACCGAGCACTCCGTCGAACCCTTCCAAGCCGTATCGCTTCCCGGGTCGACCCGCACTCAGCGCATTCAAGTGATCACGCCATCTGGCCGCACGTTGGATCTGCCGGAAGCCGACCGTGTTGCGTTTCGAGAGACGGGCGAGATCGGCGCCTACAGAGTATTGGTGAACGGGGTCCATGGCCCACGGTTCGCATTCGTCGTGGATGCCCCGAGCGACGAGAGTGACCTCGTTCCGGGCGAGCTGCCAGACGTCGCTACGGGCCCCGACGATTCCTGGGGTGGCACGCTTCGCGGGGTCGAAGAGCCGCTTACGCCGTGGCTGCTGGCCCTCGCCATCGGGCTGCTCCTCGCCGAGGTATGGCTGCGTCAGGTGCGGCGCAGGTGAACGACTCGCTCGATCCGATTGAGGTCGGGATATGTGCCGATCGGCGTCCAAGCACCGCTGCGTTCCGCCAACGTGAGCGCTGATGCAGCCTGACCTACCCCGACCTCGACCAACATCTGAGCGCCAGCGTGGGTCACGCCCGCGGCTGCAGACAGAAGCGCCCGCACGACGTCGAGGCCGTCCTCGCCTCCCTCGAGCGCAAGAGTTGGCTCGTGATCCCGCACTTCGGGCTCGAGCTCCGCGATTTCCGCGCCGGTGACGTACGGCGGATTCGACACCACGAGGTCGTACTCGGAGCTCTCGTTCACCAGATTCACTCTCTCGAAGCGGACCCGATCCCCGAGGCCGAGTTGCTCCGCATTCCTCGCGGCAACCGCCAGAGCATCCTCGGAGACGTCGGTGCCGGTCACCGTCGCCAGCGGTCGCTCGGCGGCAAGCGTCAGCGCAATCGCACCGCTCCCCGTTCCGACGTCGATCACGCGGAAAGGCGCATCCTCGGGAATGCACGTAAGCGCGTGCTCGACGAGGGTCTCGGTGTCCGGTCTCGGGATCAGGACGGACGAGCTGACTGAAAAGCGGCGCCCATAAAAGTCCTTGTAGCCGAGAATATAGGCGACTGGCTCGCGATCCCGGCGCCGGCTGACGAGCTCCCGAATCGCTACGCGTTCGTCGTCGACCAAGGGGCGGTTGAGATCCAGGTAGAGACCGACGCGGTCGATGCCCAGGGCCTTGGCCACGAGAAGCTCTGCATCCAAGCGGGGCGTCGCGATCTCGCGTGCGGCAAAGTCGCTCGTCGTCCACTCCAGGACTTCACGGATTGTCCAAGTGCGCAAGGTCACAAGCCGCTAGCGCGTGCGCATCTTTGGCTTGGGAAGCGCGCCCGCTCCCGCGAGGACTTGCTTGGCCAGCCGGCTGAGCTCGGGACGCGTGCCCCGCTGGACGAACGCCGCGACCATGTTTGGATCCACTTCGAAAAGCTGCTCCATCGCCTCTTTGGCGCGGCCGCGCTTCTTGGTCGCCATGTACGTGTAGACCTGTGCTCGCCAGAGCATCCCTGCGACCGGCCCAAATTCCTTGTCGTTCGGGTCGTAGGTTTCGAGGAGCTTACGAGCGTCTTCGGCCTTCCCCGTTCGCGCAAAGGCTTCGGCGACGACCGCTGCGTACATGGCCTTGGCTTTCGCCTGAGGCTGTCGGTCGAGGCGTATGTCGTCGGCGAGCTCCCGCGCATCGCGGGCGCGACCCGTCATGAGGTAGAACATTGCGAGGTTGGCGCGCACGTCGTCGTGGACCAGCGCCGGCGCTTTCTTGAGGTTGATGCCTTCGAGAATCTTGATCGCCTCGGCGGGACTTTCTTGAGCCACCAGCTGTGCCTGAGCGATTGCGTTCAACGCGTCCTTGCCGCCCGGCGCTTGCCTGGCGCGGAGTTGCTCGAGAGCTGCAGCACGACCTTCCTTGTCGGTCGCGCTCTTCAGAATGGCAGCGATGTCGGCCGACTTCCGCGTGAGCCTCCAAACCCAAACCAAGAACCCCGACGCGACCGCAGTCAGCACCCCCGCCACGATCAGCCCGACGTAACCGATTGTCGGCATGAGGATCCCGGCGATGAGCCAGACGACCGCCAGCGCCACGCCGAAGAGCCCGATGACCTTCCAGTTCATCTTGGGCTGCTCGAGCTGTTCCAGGGCCTCTCCAACGTCCCGAGGGGCCGCCGTGATTTGTTTTTTTGGCTTCGCCACTTCGGCTGGCTACCCTGTGTCTACGACGCCGGCAAGCGGATCGCTCTCTGTGAGAGGGGCTGAAACCACCCAAACCGCGACGAAACGGACGTTTGTTCGCCTACACTTGAGTCTGGCTCATTTTTGTGAATAAATATACTAATGCTGTATTTCGCTGGAGGAAGTAACAGGCATGAGTAGAAATCGACTTGGCGAGCTCCTCGTCCGTGAAAAGCGGATCAGCCTCGAGCAACTCCGCGAAGCGCAGAAGCAGCAAAAGGACGACAACATTAGCCTCGGCTACGCCCTGGCGCGGCTCGGTGCCATTTCCGACCAGGAGATCACCGACTTCCTCAGCGAGCAGTATCGCGTTCAGACGATCGACCTCTCCGAATACGAGGTCGACCGAGACATCCTAAAGCTGATCAGCCCGCAGGTTTGCGAGCGTCACAAGATCATTCCGGTGTCCCGTGCCGGCAGCTCCTTGATCGTGGCGATGGCCGATCCTTCGAACTTGAACGCGATCGACGACGTGAAGTTCTTGACCGGCTACAACGTCGAACCGGTCGTCTCGTCGGAAAGCGCGATCTTGGCGGCGCTCGAGAAGGCGTATGCGCAGCCCGATATTTCCTACGAAGACATCATGGAGGGCTTCGATGAGTCGGAAATCGAAGTCGCCTCCGGCGAGGACGACCCAGACGTCGTCGACCTCGAGAAGGCCAGTGAGGACGCGCCGGTCATCCGGCTCTGCAACGCCATTCTGCTCAACGCGATCAAGCAGGGCGCCTCGGATATCCACGTCGAGCCCTATGAGCGAGTCCTTCGCGTTCGCTACCGCGTCGACGGCGTGCTCCACGAGGAGATGACGCCGCCGATCAAGCTCAAGAACGCCATCGCCTCGCGCCTGAAAATCATGTCATCGCTCGACATTGCAGAGCGACGACTTCCGCAGGACGGCCGTATCAAGCTCAAGCTCGGTAAGGGCCGCGAGATGGACTATCGTGTTTCTGCCATTCCCACGATGTGGGGCGAGAAGATCGTCCTCCGTCTCCTCGACAAGTCGAACCTGCAGCTCGACATGACGAAGCTGGGCTTCGAGCAAAAGCCGCTCTCGGACTTTCGTGATGCGATTCACCAGCCGTACGGGATGGTGCTCGTCACGGGCCCCACGGGTTCTGGTAAGACGACGACCCTTTACTCGGCGATGTCGGATTTGAACGACATCGAAACCAACATCAACACGGCCGAAGATCCGATCGAGTTCAACTTGATGGGCATCAATCAGGTGAATATGCACGAAGATATCGGCCTCAACTTCGCGGCCACGCTCCGCTCGTTCCTTCGTCAGGACCCGGACATCATCATGGTCGGTGAGATTCGAGACTTCGAGACGGCGGAAATTGCGGTCAAGGCGGCATTGACGGGCCACTTGGTGTTGTCGACGTTGCACACGAACGACGCGCCGAGCACCGTCACTCGTCTGCTCAACATGGGCGTCGAGCCGTTCCTCGTCACTGCGTCGGTGAACCTCGTCTTGGCCCAGCGTCTCGCTCGCAACATTTGCGTGGAGTGCAAGATCCAGGTGCCGACCGACGAGCAAGCGCTTCTCGATGTCGGCTTCCCGGAGAACGACATTCCGAACGTCGTCGCCTATCGAGGCTCGGGCTGCAAGGTCTGTAGCGATACGGGCTACAAGGGACGACTCGCGCTCTACGAGGTCATGCCCTTCAACGAGCAACTGCGCGAGATCGTCCTTCAAGGTGGCTCCACGGCTGAGCTGAAGGGCGAGATGATCCGCCAAGGCGTACAAACGCTCCGCAGGGCCGGCCTTCAGAAGGTCGTGCAAGGCGTCACGACGATTGACGAGGTCGTCCGAGTAACCGCAGCGGACCAGTAGTCCGCATCTCGGACCACTCGCTCGTGACCGACCGCCAAAGGTAGACCCCTGCACGTTTGTCAACCATCCATCGCTATGCTCGGGCGATCTGGCGATCGCTGATTGGTCTATAGTCGAACTCAAAATCCTTAGGAATCACCGATATTTGGCCCCAAAAACGCGGACAGAATTGACATGTTGTGGCCCTACATTGCTCGTCACTGATTGTCATGCACCGAGGCCGGTGGTAGATCGGGGCCATGCGCATCAGCAACAGTTTCTCCGAAGGCGAGATTCAGGTTCTCGAATTCATCCTGCAAACCCTCTTGCGCGGCAGCGCCCCGACGATGGCGACACGCAACAAAGACTTCGCGTCGGTCTACCGGAAGGTCATGACGATGAAGAGGCGCGTGGAGGAAAAGAAAGCGCAACTCAAGGTAGCTTCCTCGGTGGGCACTGTCGCTGCGGCGGAAGACGACGAGCTGCATCGCAAGGCTGGCTAACGGGTTGACTGGTTTGGGTCCGTCACGTAAGCGCGGACCGCTATGCCGATCCCTCTGATCCCTCTAGTCCCTCTGATCCTCAAGGGCGGGCGCGTTCTTGATCCATCCTCAGGGCTCGACGATACCGCTGATGTCGTGATCGAAGCAGGGCGTATCAAGGCGGTGGGACGCGACGCCGGCGCCGGGTTTTCCGCCAACGAAAAAGTACGCATCGTCAATGTCAACGGGTCGTGGGTGTGTCCGGGTTTCGTCGACCTGCACGTCCATCTACGCGAGCCCGGTCAAGAGTACAAGGAAGACATCGCTTCGGGGCTATCCGCTGCGGCCGCCGGGGGCTTCGCCGCCGTTTGTCCGATGCCCAACACTCTGCCGATCAATGACAATCGAGCGATCACCGAGATGATGCTCGCGCGCGCGGAGGCGCACGGCGGCACGCGGCTACTTCCCTTCGGTGCCGTCACCAAGGGACAAAAAGGCGCTGAGCTCACCGAAATGGCCGACTTGCGCGACGCCGGCGCCATCGGGGTCAGCGACGATGGGCTCTGCGTAATGAATGCCTCCGTGATGCGGCACGCGATGGAGTACGCCCGAACGTTCGATTTGCTCGTGAGCCAGCACTGCGAAGACCACCACCTGACCGAGGGCGCGCACATGCACGAAGGGGCACGGTCCACCCAGCTCGGGCTTCGCGGTTGGCCTCGAGCCGCAGAAGACATCATCGTGGCCAGGGACCTGATCCTATCGGAGCTCACCGGAGCTCGCTATCACGTCGCGCACATCTCGAGCCTCGGCGCCGTGCGATTGATTCGGGAGGCCAAGTCACGGGGCCTGCGCGTATCCGCGGAGGTCACCCCACACCACTTGCTCTTCACCGACGAGACGCTGCTCAGCTACGATACCTACTGTAAGGTCAACCCGCCGCTTCGCGAGGAGGAAGATCGGGAAGCGCTCCTCGAAGCGCTGGCTGATGGCACGATCGACTGCATTGCCACCGACCATGCGCCTCAGAGCGACCTCGAAAAGGACTGTGAGTTCGAGGCTGCGGCGGTCGGCATCAACGGGCTGGAGACGGCGATCGCTTCGCTCCTGCGGATGGTGCGGGACGACGTCATCAAACCCCTTCGATTCGTCGAGGCGCTTTCCACGGCACCGGGACGTCTCATTCCGGATTTCGAGGGGGGCTCGCTTCGGGAGGGGAACCGCGCCGATGTCACCGTCGTCGATCCGAACCTGCGATGGATTCTCAACGAGGAGGCGCTACGCTCCAAGTCGCACAACACGCCATTGCTTGGCCTCGAGCTGACAGGTCGTCCCACGATGACGATCGTCGGCGGGGCGGTCGCCTACGAGCTCGAACGATCATGAAAGAAGCATACCTCGTACTCGCAGATGGAACCCGCTTCAGCGGCCTCGCGTTCGGAGCCCCCGGCACCGCCATCGGGGAAGCCGTCTTCACGACCGGAATGACAGGCTACGAAGAGGTCCTGACCGACCCCTCGTACTGCGGACAAATCGTCACGATGACCGCGCCGCAAATTGGCAACACCGGCATCAATTTCGAAGACGGGGAAGCGCGACGCCCTGCCCTGCGCGCCTTCATCGTCCACGAGCTCTCCGAAGTCACGAGCAACTGGCGCAGCATCGAGTCCCTCGACGGGTACCTGAAGAAGGAAGGCATCGTGGGGCTGTCCGGTGTCAGCACCCGAACGTTGACCCGCCACATACGCGACGTCGGCGCGCAAATGGCGGCGGTCGGTGCCGAGGACCCAGCAACGCTGCACGACCGCGCCAAAGCGGCGCCCCCGATGACCGGCCAAAACCTCACCGGTGAGGTCACTACTGCGGAAGCCTTCGAGTGGACCGAGGGCAGCGGGGTCTGGGCCCAGGCCCGCGAGAACGCCACGCCGTGGCATGTCGTTGCCGTCGACTTTGGCGTGAAGCTCAACATCCTACGCTGCCTCGTCGACGAAGGGTGCAAGGTGACCGTGGTTCCAGCGACCACCACGGCGGACGAGATTCTCGCGCTCGACCCGGACGGCGTCTTCCTCTCGAATGGCCCGGGCGACCCGGCCTCGGTGACCCAAGGGATCGAGACGGTGCGAGATCTCCTCGGCAAGCGCCCGATCTTCGGCATCTGCTTGGGACATCAGCTCATGGGCCTCGCCCTCGGCGGCGAGACCTACAAGCTCAAGTTCGGACATCGTGGGCTCAATCAGCCGGTCAAGGACCTCAAGACCGAGCGCGTCGAAATCACCACGCAAAATCATGGGTTCTGCGTTGACGTCGACTCGCTCAAGGACAAGTGCAGCGTGACCCACCTGCACCTCAACGACGACACCTGCGAGGGCATCGAGCACCTCGAAACGGGCGCGTTCAGCGTTCAATATCATCCCGAAGCCGCCGCTGGGCCTCACGACTCACGATATCTGTTTCGGCGCTTCACCGATGCCATCGCCCGCCAACGAAGCTGATGTCGCCCGCGTGCTCTGGCGCGCCGCGCAGGAATGCGAATCGAAGCAAGGGGTGCGACTGGGCGGAGGACTCCCCCAGGCACTGAGGGACTCGATCGGAAGCCAGGTGGAACGAGGGCCGGCAGAGCTCGCGCTCGTCGAGGTAGTATCGGTGTCGCCAAGCGGAGTCGCAACGACGGTCGTCGAGCCTCCGTCACTCAGCTGTCCGGTGATCGGTCTCAGCGCATCGGATTACGAAGGGCTCGACTCTCTCATCCAAACACAGGACGAAACCGGGATCGCGATCATCCGGCTTATTTGCCCGTTCGCGGTCTTCGACTTCGGACCGAATGGCTTGGTCGTCCGGGAGATTCGACACGGCCTCACTGCCGCCGATCTCCAACAGAAGCTAAACGCGCCCCTGTGGGCGGGCCCCGACCTCAAAGAGCTGGGGACGCACTGCCGAGGGCGGCCAAGGGTCGGAACCACCCCACGCGACGGGGTCACAACGGATTGGGGTCCTAGCGCGCCTGTTGCGGAGGCGTGTTGCGGCGTGGGTGGTCCTAGCCGCACCTCGGCTCCGAAGTGCCGACACGGATTCTCATTGGAGTTCTCGCCGCAGAACCTCGCCGGTGTGGCTGCGCTTTCGCTTGGCGATCGTTTCCGGGGTGCCCTGAGCCACGACGCGGCCTCCGCCTGAGCCGCCCTCCGGGCCGAGGTCCACGATCCAGTCGGCGGCGAGCATGACGTCGGGATGATGCTCGATGACGACCACCGTATCGCCTCTGTCCACCAAGCGCTGCAAGACATCGAGCAGCCGGTCGACGTCGTCGCGGTGGAGCCCCGTCGTCGGCTCGTCCATGACGTAGAGCGTCGGCCCCGTGTTGAGCCCCGCCGCGAGCTCGGACACCAGCTTGATACGCTGTGCTTCGCCACCGCTCAACGTATTCGACGCCTGTCCGAGATGCAGGTAGCCGAGTCCCAAATCCACCAGCAACTTCAGCGGCTCGCGAATCGCCCTCACGGGAGAAAACACGTCGACCGCTTCGGCAACCTCGAGGTCGAGAAGCTCGCCGGCGTTCAACCCTTGCCATCTCACCTCCAACGTCTCCGGGGTGAACCGAAAGCCTTTACAGGTTTCGCAGGGAACGTCGACGTCGGGAAGGAAGGCCATCTCGACATGAATCGAACTCCGTCCCTTACACTCGGGGCATCGGCCCCCTTCGACGTTGAACGAAAACCGACTCGGGCCATACCCGCGGGCCCGGGCTTCCGGAGTGCCCGCGAGGAGCTTGCGCACGAGGTTCCAAATCCCGATGTACGTCGCGGGCACGGAGCGCGGGGTGCGTCCGATGGGGCTCTGGTCCACCTCGATGGCGCGATTGAGGAGCTGAAACCCGTCGATCCCCCGGAACGGCCCGGTCGGCGCCTCGTTGACGAGGCTGAGCGCATCGCGCGTCGCCCGCAGGAGCACCTCTCGGATGAGAGAGCTCTTTCCGGATCCGCTCACGCCTGTCACCGCGACGAAGCGCTCCAGCGGAAAACGGACGTCGACGTTCTTCAAGTTGTGGTGAGTCACCCCGGAAAGCTCTAGCCAGGACGCGTCTTTGGTTGGGCGCCGCGAATCGGGAATCGTCGGCGGCCGTGCAAGCGCTGCCGCGGTTACCGAACCCTGCATGCTTGTGAGTGACCCCTGGGACACGAGCGTCCCGCCGTGCTTTCCGCCTCCAGGCCCAACGTCGATCACGTGGTCGGCTGCGCGAATCGTGTCCGCGTCATGCTCCACCACCAGAACGGAGTTCCCTCGGTCGACCAGCCCGCGCAGCGCCCCGAGGAGTCGTCCGGTATCGCGCGCGTGAAGCCCGATCGTCGGCTCGTCCAACACATACAACACGCCAGTCAGCCCGCTTCCCAGCTGCGCGGCCAGCCGAACGCGCTGCATCTCACCACCGCTCAGCGTGTTGGCCGCGCGCCCAAGCCCGAGATAGCCGAGGCCAACCTCTTCGAGAAAGGTCAGCCGCCTCAGGGCTTCTTGCAGCGGCGTATCGGCGATGATCGCGTCGCGCCCCTCGAGGCACATGGCTTGAAGGGTTTGCATCGCCTCTGACACGCTTTGATCAAAGAGCGTCGTGATCGACAACCCATCAACCGTCACCCCACGTGCCAGGGGCGAAAGGCGTGTCTGATCGCACACATCGCAGAGCCGTCGCTCCTCTGCCCTCTTGCGACGCCGACCGCGCCATTTCTTCTTGACGATCTCACCTCGTCCTTCGCAGTCGGGGCACTGCCCCTGGCGGGTGTTGAACGAAAAGAAACGCGGATCGAGCTCCGGGTACCCGCGCCCACAGCCCGGGCACGCTTGCTTGCTGGACAGCTGCATCTGTTTGTTTCCGGCAAGCACCCATGCGGCGCCGCCCCCGACGGCCAGCGCCTTGTCGAGAAGCTCGCGCAGCTGGGGACTCTTGACCGGCGCCCTCCCCACCACCAGCTCGATGTCGTGCTCGACGTAGCGGTCGACCTTCATACCCGGTTCGAGTGTCTTGAGCTCACCGTCGATGCGCGCCTCGGCGAATCCGCCCCGTTGCGCCTTGTCCAAGAGCTCTCGATGGATCCCCTTTCGTCCTCGCACGACCGGCGCGAGGATGGTCACACGCTTGCCCGCGAATGCCTTTCGGACGTCGCGAATCAGCTCGGAGGCCGGACGAGCCGCGATCGGAACGTGGCAGTCCACGCAATGAAGCACGCCAATGCGCGCCCAAATGAGCCGCAGGTAGTGCGAGACCTCGGTCACCGTAGCCACGGTCGAGTTGGCGCCCGCGCGGGTCAGGCGCTGCTCGAGCGACACGCTTGGCGGGACGCCGAGGACCTGGTCGACCGACGGGCGAGGCAGCTGCGGCATGTACTGCCGTGCGTAAGGCGAAAGTGTCTCGAGATAGCGCCGCTGACCCTCCGCGAACAAGACGTCAAACGCCAGGGTGCTCTTGCCGCTTCCACTCGGTCCCGTCAGCACGACGAGTTGCTCGCGCGGGATCTGAACGGTCATGTTCTTGAGGTTGTGCTCGCGAGCGCCTGCGATCTTGATCTTTTGGTCTTGGCTGCGCGCGGAGCTCGCCTTCTTTCGCGGCCGCGTCGACTTCGCCGAGTGCTGGCCGTCGATCGCTCGCGCGAGATAAGGGGCGGTCTGCGAACGCTTGCGTTTGGCGACCGTTTCGGGGACGCCGTGCGCGACGACGCGCCCCCCCTCGTCCCCGGCGCCGGGCCCGAGGTCGATCACGTAGTCCACGTGGGCGGCGACCCGCATGTTATGTTCGACGACGATCACGGTGTCGCCCCGTTCGACGAGGCCATCGAGCACCCGCAGCAGCGGCTGAATGTCGTTCGCGTGAAGGCCCGCGGTAGGCGCGTCGAAAATCAGAACGGAGCCGGGTGTCGCACGCAGCAGCGCCTCTGCGAGCTTCAGGCGTTGTGCCTCGCCCCCAGACAACGTGTTCAAGGGCTGGCCGAGTCGAAGGTACCCGAGACCAACGTCGAGGAGCGGCGCCAGAGCACGCTTGATCAAGGCATCGCCTGCGTAGTGCTCCGAGGCCTCGTGCGCGGTCAGCTGGAGCACCTGAGCGATGTTGAGCCCCATGTACTCTACGTCCAGAACCGGCCCCGTGAACCGCATCCCGCCGCATTCGGGGCACGAGAAGACGACGTCCGCCAAGAACTGCATTTCGACCGTCTCGGCCCCATCGCCCCGACACGCCTCGCAACGGCCGCCCTCGACATTGAACGAGAAGAACCCGGGCTTGTAGTCCCTCTCCTTGGCCGCGGGCTGCGCCGCAAAGCGCTTGCGAAAAACGTCCCAGATCTTCAGATAGGTTGCGGCATTTCCCCGTGACGTGCGGCCAAGCGGCGCCTGATCGACGCCGATGACGCCTTTCAACGACTCGAAGCCAGTCAGTTTCGCGTAATCGAGCGGCGCATGCTCAGACTTGAGGCCGAGCTGTCTTTGAAGCGCTGGAAGCAAGGTCTCGAGGACGAGGCTGCTTTTCCCTGACCCGCTCACGCCGGTGATGCACGTCATGACCCGGAGCGGAAAGGACGCGTCGACTCCTCGCAAATTGTGCCCGGATGCATTCCCGAGCTCGATCCAACCCTTCGGTTCGCGCCGTGCTCGCACGACGGATCCGTTGGCCCGGAGAGCGGCCCCGGTCGCGGTCTTGGCCCGACGGAGCGCTGCCGGCGTGCCATCGAACACGATCTCGCCGCCGTTCTCTCCCGCGCCCGGTCCGAGCTCGATGACGCGATCCGCACCGAGGATCATTTCGGGGTCGTGCTCGACGACGACGGCGATGTTTTCGTCTTTGGCGAGCGCCTGCACTACCCCAAGCAGCCTTTCGACATCCCGTGGATGAAGTCCCACGGTCGGCTCGTCCAACACGAACATGGCACCGTTGAGGGTCGCGCCAAGGGCGCTCGTCAGCGCGACCCGTTGCGTTTCTCCGCCAGAAAGAGTCCTCGATGTCCGATCCAGAGAAAGGTAGCCGAGCCCCACGTCGTGGAGCGCGCGCAGCCGCCCGATCGCCTCCCGCCACAGGAGGGCCGCCCCCGGATCGCCCGCGAATCGCTTGTCCTGGCGTTCGAGAAAGGACAGTGCCTTCGAGGCTGGAAGCGCATAGAAGTCCGGCAAGCTGAGGTCGTCGATTCGCCACGCGAGCGCCTCGGACTTGAGCCGGGTCCCTTGGCAGTCTTTACAGGTCTCGTACTTTCGATAGCGAGACAGGAAGACGCGAACGTGCATCTTGTACGCGCGCGATTCCATCCACCGGAACCAACTTCGAATCCCCCACCAGCCCTTCGGGTATCCGAGCTCGTCGCCGTCGAACAACCACGTAATTTGGTTAGGGCCCCAGTCACGAAGCGGGACATCCAGCGGGACGCCGACCTTCTTCGCTTGCTTGCGAAGCTCCTTGCGCTCCCAGGTGGTGGCCTTGCCCTGCCAGGCCCGAATCGCACCATCCTCGACCGAGAGGTCGTAGTCGGGGATCACGCGGTCGAGGTCGATCTCGATCGTTCGCCCAAATCCTCGGCACGTTTCGCAGGCCCCAATGGGGCTGTTGAAGCTGAACAGCCCGGGCGTTGCCCGTCTAAAGGAGCGGTCGCAGGAGGGGCAATGGAGCCCCTCGGAGAAGCCGAGCTCTTCGCCGCCGGCGGACCAAACACTGGCGCGCCCGGTGCCCCGCCTCATGGCCATCTCGATCGCCTCGACCAGCCGGGCCTGATCTCGCTCACGCGCCACCGTGCGGTCTGCAACGACGTGGAGTGTGCTACTCCTTCCATTGGTGACGTCACTGGGCCTGACCTCGTCGAGATCGCGCACTTTCCCATTCACCCTGACTCGGCGATACCCGTCTCGCAGAAGCGTCTCGCGAACGCCGAGGAAGTGCTCCTTGTCGGCCACCGCGACCGGATAGGTCACGAGGAGCTTCTCCCCCGCCAGTTCCTTCATCACAGTCTGGGCAGCACGCGTCGGGGCGTCGCGATGGACGATCGTTTCGCAGGTCGGGCAATGCAGCTCGGCCGCATGGGCCCACAGGTGCTTCGTGTAGTCGGCGATCTCGGTCATCGTGCCGACGGTGGAGCGACTGGTCCGGACGGGGGCTTGACGGTCGACTGCGATCCCTACGGGGACGGGGTCGAGCTCGTCGACGGGGGGACGTGAAAGGCGCTCGAGGAACTGCCGGGCGTACGCGCTGAAGCTTTCGACGTAGCGCCGCTGCCCCTCGGCGTAGAGCGTGTGGAAAGCCAACGAGGACTTCCCTGCTCCCGAGGGCCCGACGATCGCCAGGTAGGTCCCTGGGTCGATATCGAGATCGATGGAGCGAAGGTTGTGCGTTCGGGCGCCGCGTAACTTGGTGGGCTGCATGGGCGAGCCGGCTATTTCTAGGATGGCGTTGGGCGATGTCCAGCCGCTCGCCTACCTCAGGTGAGAAGCGTGAAAACCGGCTCCTCTAGCGACGCCCCCAACGACGACGGACCACCCAGGTCGCCGCGAGGATGACCACGGTGAAGAATAAGAAAAGCGGATTCAGCAACGGCTGCTTGGAAATCAACCCCGAAGCCTTGCGTGTCGTCGCCGCAAGCTCCGACAACGGCGGCACATCGTCGACCGAGAGGAAGACGCGTCCGCCGGTCTGCTCCGCCACTGCCTCGAGCTCGCTCGAGGTGACCTCGAGGTTGGCTAGCTCGTCGCCGCTTTCTTCGACCAAGAACACTTCGGCAGCGATTTCTTCACCGTCGAGGGCAACTTTCACCTCGTGGGCGCCTGCGGCGTTCGGCCCTGGAAGGGTCGCGCGAACTTGGCCTTCTCGGTCGGTCTGGGCGGAGACCACACCTGTGGCCTCGTCTTCAGCGGGTTCGAGACGAAGTGAAACGCGCTTGTTTGCGATCGGTCGATACCGCTCGTCCCTGAGTAACCCCGACACGATCACCGGCGCGCCGATCCCATAGCGGTCCCTGTCTGTCGAGATCCGAGCTGGCTCGAGCAGAGGGTCGCGTGTCAGCCAGCGGACCAGCCGATCCCAGAAGAGCTCGTACTCGTCCGAGCCCACGGTCGCGTCATCGCTGGCGAACCTCCACCTCCAAGACGCATCGGTCGTCATGGCAGCGACACGACCACGATCAGCTTCCCCAACGACCAAAATCGGACGGCGCCCGCCCCCGGGAAGACGCGCACGCGGGTGCTCGAGCAGCACCTGCGCGCCCTCTTTGACCCCCGCGATCGCGTTGGCCCCATGTAGAGGCGGCAGGGCCTGCCATGTCCGCCGGGTCAAACTTGGGTCGGGCCCGAGCGCGACGATCGGATGTCGTATCAGCTGCCGGTTCGGCTGAGGTCGGTAGCTTCCTGTGACGACGCTGCCCGCGGCCGACAGCTTGACCGGCAATACTTCCTCGATGGGAGTTCCGGCGTACCCCCCCAGCGAGAAGGAGTGGTCACCCCCGATCATCAAAAAAGAACCCCCGCGTTTCACGTAATCTCGAATGCGCGGGAGGTACACTTGTATCTCGTAAGGCGCGAAGTCGAAGTTCTGAAAGATGACGACATCGAAGCTGCCGAGATGCTCACGAAAAAGCTCGTCGGTGGGAAAGGGGATAAGGGCTAGCTCGTCGGTCGGCGCTGCAGTCAGATCGCTAGGCGCGCGGAGAATGAAAAACGAAATCAGGTCGACCGAGCCGTCCCGTTTGATGAAGTCGCGCAGGAAGCGCACGTCCCAGCTCGGACGCCCAGCGACGAGCAGCACGCGAACCCTGTCGCGCCCCACCCTCAGCAACGCGGCACGCTCGTTGTTCTGAGGCACTTCATCGTCCGCATGAACCGGTATCGTGAGGCGATACAAGGTCCGGCCCGGACGTTTCGGTGTAACCTCGAAAGCCACGCTGGCATTTCCCTCGGCGTCGAGCGGAACCAACTGCTCCTGAATCAAACGCTTCTCGTGCCACAACTGGACATTGAGCTCTTGTACGCGAAGCTCCCCTACCGCCCGCACGTCCGCACGAATGACCGCTGGCACCCCGACGTAGGCGGTCGAATCCGCGCGCAGCGACACGATGGCCTGGTCGTCGAGTCGATCGTCGCCACCAATCACGACGGAGTGGATCGCGGGGGCGGACGAATCGAGTGACAGTGTGTCCGCGCGAAAGCTAGGGTCCGCTCCATCCGTGATCACGATGACCGAACCGAGCTCTTGCTCGGCGCCCTTTTCGAGCACGGCGCTGATTCCCTCTCGGATGTTGGTCTCGTCGTCGGTGGGATCGTAAGTGTCAGCCAGGTCGTTCCAAATCCCACCGCGCGTGTCGGATCCAAAGCGATAGACGAGTGGCTCTACGCGGTCGTCCTCTTGCCACTTCCGAATCAGCGCACGGACCGCGTCGCTCCTCTCACCGCTCGACCCGGCGAGCGTCATGCTGCGCGAGTTGTCGATGAGTAGAACCGTTCCCCCCGCGACCTCTTCGAAAGCCTCGCGGACCAACGTGATCTGAAGCGCCACAGCATAGACCGCGAGAATGCTCATGCCACCGAGGGCGCCAAGCGTGAATCGGCGAACCGCATTGCTTTCACCGCGAATCGATCGAAGCTCGAGAAGCCACAGGATCAGCAGCGCGAGGCCGAGCACCCAAGCCGTCGTTGCCCCACCCCAGATTCCAAGCTGCCAGTGCCAGTCTTCCACCGACAAACCTCAGTGCCCGAAGCCTCGCCGTCTCATGATGAAGGGGGCGTGGACCTGGTCGTCTTTGTAGTCCGTGCACAGGGCGTAGAGGACTAGGTTCACCGCCAACCGAATCGCCTGCTCGCGCTGCCCCCTGCCCCCTGGAACGACGGCCTGAGTCCATGCGCCGAGCTTGTCGCGCTGGAGCGCACCCCCCAAGTCGTGCCGGCTGTACACGATCGCGATACGGTCGCCATAGGTGATCCCTTCGAGGAACTCGGGGCCCTCGACTCGCCCCACGGGCCGGCCCAACAAATAAAAGGAGCGATAGATCGTATGGTCGTCGGGGATTGCCTTGAGAGGCCTCGCCGGAAACGCGCGGAGCAGCTCCCGACGGACCGCACGATTGAAGCCTTCCCCTCCTGCGGAAGCGTCATCGATGAGAATGAACCCGCCGCGGTGCACATAGCGCCGAAGCGCTTCGATCGATTCCTCGCTGAGGGGCGGGAACTCTTCATTCCCCCGCCAGTACACAAAAGGGCTTCTGAACAGCGAGTCGTCGTCCAGACGTGCACGCCCGGGCTCGAGCAGCGGGTCGACGCTCGTTCTCTTGCGGAGCTCCCAGGCCAATCGTTGGGTGACCGATTGGCTGCCGTCCTTGCCTTTGGCGACATCCAACGCGACGATCTCGACCTCTGTCGCATCGCCGAATGCCGAAGCTCTCTGGGCTGGAGCCACTGAAAGGCAGGCCAGTACCAAAGCGAAGCAAGCAGAACGCACCCCTGACCCCAAGGTCATGGGTGAGCAGTACCAATCATGCACGAAAGCGCAAGCCGGGTTGACGGGCGACGGGTTCACGACGACAGTTGCGCCGTGTCGAAGGGGTCACTTCGAGCAACCGCGGCGATCGCCCTGTTCGTGTTAGCCGCCGGCTGCGAAAACGGCGACGACAAGAGCAATCCTATTTCCGCCGCCGAAGCGGCCAGCGGGGAGGCCGCGGCACCTCTTCTCTCTCGAACCCGACCCATGATGAGCACGGTGTTTCGGATTCAGGTCAACGCGCCTCCGCCCAACACCGAAGCGGTGATTCGACGCGCGTTCGAGGAAATCGAGCGCCTCGAGAGCGTGCTCTCGGAGTGGCGGGACGATAGCGACATCTCGATGGTCAACGCGTCCGCTGGAAAGCGCCCAGTGAAGGTCGGCGACGACACCTTGCGTGTGATCGACGCCGGCATCGACGTGTCGATGTGGTCGCGGGGCACGTTCGATCTTTCTTGGGCTGCGCTCTGGGGTCTTTACGACTTCCGGCCGGACAGCGTGAAGCTTCCGACCGAAGCGCAGATCAAGCCACGGCTCGCGTTGATCGACTACAAGAAGATCAAGGTCAGCAAGCAGCGCCACACGGTGTACCTGCGCAAGCGCGGGATGGCGATTGGAACCGGAGGCATCGCAAAGGGGTATGCGCTCGATCAAGCGGGCGCGATTTTGCGCGGTGGCGGAGTCGAGAACTACATGATCTTCGGCGGTGGTCAGGTCCAGGTGCACGGCATGCGAGACGGTCGCCCCTGGCGTGTCGGCGTCCAACATCCGCGCGACCCGAACACGTACTTTGCGGCCTTCGAATCGACGGGCGCGTCGTTTTCTACCTCAGGCGACTACGAGCACGCGGTCTTCGATGGCACCGGGCAACGCTGGCACCACATCATCGACCCCAAGACGGGAAGGCCGGCGACCAAATCACTCTCGGTAACCGTGATGACCGCCGAGGGAATCTACGCAGACGCCCTGAGCACCGCG
Source organism: Deltaproteobacteria bacterium (assembly GCA_027295555.1). Lineage (GTDB taxonomy): Bacteria > Myxococcota_A > Polyangia > Polyangiales > Houyiibacteriaceae > SG8-38. The sequence goes on along the minus strand of JAPUKT010000473.1, from coordinate 2,385 downwards.
GCGTTCGTGCTCGGCCCAGAGAAGGCTTTGAAGATGTTGCGCCGCATCGCCTACCCCGCGGAGGCCGTCATCGTCGGCGCGGACTGCAAAGTCTACATGACGCCGATGGCCAAGAATCAAATCCGCATGAACGTAGAGCTCATCGACGAACGGCTTCCGGGCTGCAATCCGTAGAGCGCCGGACGTCCTCAGCCGCGCTCTTCGATTGGGACGAAGGTGCGGTCGGCCTCGCCGATCCAGATCTGGCTTGGCCGGAAGATGCGATTGCCTTCAAGTTGCTCGAGCAGGTGCGCAAGCCAGCCAGAAACCCGCGAAATGGCGAAAATCGGTGTGAAGAGGTCGGTCTGGATCCCGAGTTTCTGGTAGACCATGCCGCTGTAGAAGTCGACGTTCGGGTAGATGCCCTTGCCTCCAACCAAATCGGTCATCTGCCCTTCGAGCTCGACCGCGAGATCGTAGTCTGGCGTCGAGCCAAACTTCCGGAACAACTGCCTCGCGAGGCCTTGAAGAATCGTCGCCCGCGGATCCTTGATCTTGTAGACACGGTGCCCGAAGCCCATGATCTTTTCTTTTCGCGCGAGCCGATCTTCGGCCCATCGACGGACGGCTTGAGGCGAGCGGTCCTCGATGCTGTCGAGGGTCGCGAGCACTCGCTCATTGGCGCCGCCGTGGAGCGGCCCAGCTAAGCTTCCGATCGCAGACGCGACGACGGAATACGGGTCGGTCAGCGTCGACCCCGTCACCCGCGCCGTAAATGTCGAAGCGTTCATGGAGTGCTCGGCGTGAAGGATGAGCGCAACGTCAAACACCCGCTCGGCCAGCCGCGTCGGTACCTCGCCCTCGAGCATGTAGAGGAAGTTCGCCGCGTGGCTGAGCTCGTTGCTCGGCTTGATCGGATTATCGCCTCGCCGGATGCGATGCCAAGCAGCAACGATGGTCGGAAGCTTCGAGATCAGGCGAATCACGCTCAGGCGGCGAAACTCGAGGTCTTCGATGTGGTCACCTTTGTAGAACATGCCCATGGCCGCCACCGCCGCGGTGAGGGCATCCATCGGGTGACCGCTCTCGGGCAGGGTCTTGAGCAAATCGATGATGCGGAACTTCAGCCCTCGCTCGGCGATCAACTGAGCGCGAAACTCGTCGAGCTGCTGCACGGTGGGGAGCCTCCCCAACACGAGCAGATAGGCAACCTCTTCGTAGGTGCCGCGCTCAGAGAGAACCTCGATGGGATAACCCCGATACTGGAGCTTTCCCTCAATACCATCGATGAGGCATATACTCGTGCGAGCCGCCGGAACGCCGGCAAGCCCAGGGATGTACTCGGGCATTTCCGCCATGATCTCAGCCTCGAAGCTAGAACGTCGGCGGCAACCTAGCTGTTAGCCCAAGCGGCGCAAGTCGAGCCTCAGCCCTCCTCGAGCACCCGGCGAAGTGCCGCTGGGTCTTCGATCGGAGGTGTGCACGTTCGGTTGCGGCACACGTAGGCTCCCATCCTGGTGGGCGTTTCTCCGAGCAGGCGTTCGGCGCTGCCTGCACCGTCCCTCGCCGTCGTCAGCATGCGGTCTAGCACGAAGGTCGCGCGTGCCGCGTCCGCCAATGCGCCCACGTCTCGGCCATCCTGCTCGCCGTCGACGAACAACACCTGGCACGGACCGTGAAGCCACTGATCCACGACGCCGACGAGATGGCCATAGCCGAATGGGTTTTCGATCGCCGAAGCGGCCCGTCGCTCGAGAACCCGCTCCGCCACTGCATGGTACGGCCCCTCATGAAACAGTGCGTGGAGGCGCATCAACGCGCGCAGCATGCTCGAGCTCCCCGACGGCACGGCGGTATCGATGTTGTCCTCGCTCCGGAGCACCAAGTCGTCGCTTTGCTCCGCGAAGAACAGAAGCCCCGCCCCTTCGTCCCAAAACTTCTCGAGCGCGGCATCCGCGAGCTCCCGCGCCCAATCCGCCCACGAGGCCTCGAAGGTCGCTTCGTAGAGATCGAGGGCGGCGTTCGAGACCTCGGCGTAGTCCACCAAGAAGCCCCGCCCCTGGCGCGACCCATCCTTGGAGATGCGTGACAGCGACGGCGGGCTCCAGAGCGCATCCCGGACGCACCCGAGGGCCTTTGTCGCCCGCTCGACGAACCGAGGCTCGCCGAAGGCAGCTCCCGCCTCGGCAAACGTGCCGGCCATCAGACCGTTCCAAGAGGCGATAATCTTCTCGTCCCGAAACGGTTTCGCGCGTATCTCTCTGATATCAAATAGTTTTTCCCGAATGGCCGCGAGCCGTGCGGCGACGGCGCTCTCGTCCGAGCCTGCCTGCTTGGCGAGGGCCGCGATCGGCCGGGTCAGATGGAGCACGGTTGTGCCGTCTTCGAAATTGCCTGCCTCGTCGA
>JAPUKT010000472.1 GCA_027295555.1 Deltaproteobacteria bacterium | reverse complement strand
CGCGTCTCTCGAGCGTCAACAGTCAGGTTCTCGCCACCTTCGACCCCAATCGCGCCGCCGCGAATCGAGCCCGGGACATCATCATCCGCACCGATGGCTTCGCGTGGGGCGACGGCAACGGGGAGGGTGTCCTGTTCGAGGTGACTGATCGGCAACCAGCGCTATCGTGAGTCTCCCGGAGCCAGGCGTTTCACTCTGCTCGCCGAAGAGGCGATGTCGGTTTGAGGTATCCTTGGCCGAACTTCGGAGACTTGATGGTCGACCTGGCCGTACTGCTGATGCTCTTCATCATGGAGACGGGTGATGAGAACGCGAGCGCCGAGAAGACGAGTCCCACACGAGGCGATCGCGGCGCCCACTTCACCCTCGCGCTCACCGGAAGCGAACTCGATGCGCCGAGACAAACACCGACGACCGATCTGGAGTTGTTCAGTGGCTTGGGTCTGGGCCTAGCCGGCGGGTACCGTTTCGGCCGCTTCCGCGTCGAGGGGGAGTTGCACGTCCATCGATCCGAGCGGCCTTTCACGGGAGATTCGGTGGGTCTGCGCACGCTGATGGTCAATGGCTATGTTGATTTCAGGTTGTCCAAACAGTTCGATGTTTTTCTCGGTGCCGGAGTCGGAAACGCAAATGTCGACATCGAGTTCGACACCTGCCTTGACCTGCTCGGCTGCCCGGCCTTTACGATCATCGACACCAGCACGAGCGTGAGCGCGTTCCAGTACACGATTGGGCTCGGGTACTCGCCCTCGTCGAACGTCCAGTACTTTATCAGCTATCGGCAGTTTCAAACTGCCGACCTCGGCCTCAGGGACTCCTTGAGCGCACCGTTCTCGGACGACCAGGTGAAGATGCCGATGGCGGTCATCGGCATCACCAGGCGGTTTCAGAAAAAGTGATCGACAAGCGATTCGCTTCCGCAGCCGCGTGGGTTCTCATCCTCTGGGGAATCGGACATAACGTCGTGATCGACATCCTTCCGCTGGTGTTCGGCGTTTACCTGTACGAGGTCGATCCGGCGACCCTCGAGCAGATGCGGGATACCGTTGTGCGATTCCCATTCATGGGTGAGACCAACATGTACTTCGCGTTCTACGGGCTCAGCATCTGGCTCGGCGTATCACTCATCTCTGTTGGCGTCCTCAATCTGCTCTTCGCAAGGTCCGAACCAGGACGCGCCTTTCGGCGCGCCGTCTACGCGGTCGATATCGCTCTCGCCATGGCATTTCTGGCGATCGCCGTGATCTGCTTCTTCGTCATCCCCGTCATCGGAGCAACGCTTGCCCTGCTGCTGTACCTGGCGGCATTCGTTACGTCTGCGCGGGCACCGACGGCACGGTCGACTTGAGGCTGTCCCTCGTGAGAAGGGCGTACAAGAACGCAACCGGAGTCAGCACGAAGAATAGGGTGTACGGGTACGCGCCCACGCCTCCCGGGATTGGAACGGAAGGCGCGACGACCTCGAGGAGCATGACGAGCAGATACGGTACGTAGGCCGCCAACATGCCCACGAGCATCACGTTCAACCCGGAGTTGCGACGCTCTGTCGCGTCCGCCTTACGAATTCGAACCCCGATCACGACCAGCGCCAGCAGAGAAAAAAGGTATCCGGGGATGTTCGTCAGCATGAAGAACACGGCTTGAAGCCCGCTTGACATCGGTCCGCCGTGGAGCGCCACCGAGACAACGGCCACGAGGAAGGCCAGCACCGGTGGTCCGTAGAGCACGGCACGCGTAACCCTGCGGGCCTCGAGGCTCCAGGGTCGCGGGTAAACCAGCGTGAAGTGCAGAAGAAAGGAAGCCGCGAATCCGGTTCCGAGCAGCAGAACGGAGACGAACGCCCATTCGTTCACGTCGGAAGTCGCCGGTCTGAAACCGCTCCAGTGCACGGCCGTCGTTGCACAGAAAAGCGCGAACAGGTTGCCGGCCTTGCCGGGTGCGTAAAACCACGCCGCAGCCCCACACAGCAAGTGGAGCAAACCCATGGCGATCGTGGCCAGCATCACGTTGCGTTGAGTGCCGTGCCAGGAGGCCGCCTGCAACACGATTCGTTCGAAGAAACTGTCGCGCTCGACCAAATACTCCAGTGTTCGACCGACCTCGATCATGCCCTCGTCGCCCTCGATCGCTGCGACGCGGTCGCCGACCCGCAGCCCGGCCCGCTCCGCGGGCGTATCCGGCAAGACCCGAGTGATGTAGTCGTCTTCGACCTCGACGCCGACCATGCCGAGTCGAAGCGTGCCCGTGACCCCGAAGACCCACCACGCCAGCGTCAGCAGCATGATGGACGCTACGACCCAGCTACGCTTCGCGGTTCTCCGGCTACTCACGAGCTACCCGTCGTTCGGGGTGGCCGTGTCGGCCTTGGTCGCCGCCTCGAAGCGCGCGATCGCGTCGTCGATCTGCTCCTTGTTCGTTGTGTAGGTGCTCCGGTTCCCCTCCGGGTAGTTATCGAGGCCGGCGATCATCTCGTCGAGCATATCGAGTTGCTTCTTCATCTCGGTCTTCG
>JAPUKT010000471.1 GCA_027295555.1 Deltaproteobacteria bacterium | reverse complement strand
TGGCCCGCCGGACTCCCTCCGATCAGTTTGCTGGCCGTCGTGGCGGCGTTGGTCCCCCTTCTTGTCAAGCGCAACCTAATCTACGAGCGGCGCAAACGGGAGGAGGGGGGGTAGTGAGCCTGCACTTCCATGCGTAGACGGTCATCAGTGAAGACCCTGGCTCTTGCGCTCCTTCTTGGATTGCCGCTGGCCGGGTCCGCTCTTGCGCAGGCCAACAAAGAAGCTGCTGGCGAAGACGCTTCGGACGAGCATCAGGAAGGCGAGGTCGACAACGATTTGGAGCAGGCGCAAAGGGCTGAGAATCCCGTATCCGACATCGTGAGGCTGCCGATCATCAACAGCACATTCTTTGGCATCGGTCCTCGTGATCAAGTTGGTAACGCGCTCTTCTTCGCACCTATCGTTCCGTTCCTCTTCCAGGGAGACTGGAGCATCGTCACGCGTACGATCATCCCCATCATCACACGGCCGGATGTCGCCACCGGAAGCGGTCGAACGACTGGGCTAGGGGACATCACCTTGGAGGCGCTTGGACACAAGTTGTGGAGGTTCCGCAGAGGCCAGTTGTTCGACGTCGCCCTAGGCCCGATCGTGGGTTTTCCAAGCGCGACTCGAGAGGTTCTTCGATCCGGCAAGTGGAAGCTCGGACCCAAGCTCATCGCCGGGGTCACGGCGAAACGGTGGGTGGCTCTGCTGCTCGTCCGAAACCTCTGGTCGGTCGGGGGCGACGCGAACCGACCCGATGTGAACGCGCTCCTCCTTCAGTACCTCCTCTTCTACAACTTCCAGAAGGGATGGTACCTCGCCATGGAGCCGATCATCACGGCGGACTGGATGCAGAGCGGCACTAACCGTTGGACGGTGCCCTTCGGCATCGGGGTCGGAAAATTCTTCCGAATTGGTCGCCTGCCGATCACCACGAGAGCCCAAGCGTTCTACAACGCAGTGAGGCCCGATTTCGGCGCCAAATGGGAGCTCCGGATTAGTTTGATTTTCTTCAAACCAAATCCGTTGAGGTTTGCGAAGGAGTATTTCCGCCCCCTCGTTGCTGCTGTGGGCGTAGAGCTGCCTCGTGCAGCAGGCGCGAGGTCCCCGGTTGCTTAGCGCAGTCGGCATTCGTAGGCTCTGGAAGTGATCAAGCCGATGGAACCAACCCGCACTCAAGTCACCGACTGGCTACGCGACTACGAAGAGCAGGGATACGTCGTTCTAGAGGCAATCCTGAGTGCCGACGAGCTTACCGAGATCCGTGAAGCACTCGACCGCATTCTCGCGAGCAGCCCCACCGGCCGAAACGAGTTTGAGGGTCTCCAGACACAACGTATCTACACGTTGGTCGCGCGCGGGAAAGTGTTTGAACGGCTCGTCGAGCATCCCGCCGTGATCGCGCTGGTCGAGCGGCAGCTTCTCCCGGGATATTTGCTTACCGCGAGCCAAGCGATCGTGCTCGCGCCTGGTGAGACACCACAGCCCGTTCACACAGACGATTCGTTCTATGTCATCCCGCGCCCGCGACCGGAAATCAGCGTATCGACGATGTGGGCCATTGACGACTTCACCGAAGAGAACGGCGCGACCGAAGTCATTCCTGGAAGCCACCAGTGGGGCGACGACCAGCTAATCGACAACTACTACGGTGACGACTCGCTGCAGCTCCCGAAAGAGTACGCTCCGCTGCTTGAGCCTTTGGTGATGCTTGCGGGCTCCTGCGCTGTATTCGCTGGCACGCTCGTGCACCGCGGAGGAGGCAATCGCTCGAAGAGGGTACGGACGGCGATCAGCAACCAGTACTGCGAACCTTGGGCCCGACAACAAGAGAACTTTTTCTTATCGATCCCACGAGACCAAGTCGCGCGCATGACCGAGACGTTGCAAGAAATGCTCGGCTACTCGATCCATCCGCCCTTCATGGGCCAGGTCACAGCAAGGGATCCGAAAAAGGTGCTCGATCCCGACTTTGATAACCCGCTCAAGTAATCTAGGCCGCGTTGACCATTCGAGGCTCCCCACGGTTGTTCGGTGGGTTCGGTTGTTATGCCTGATCAGCGGGCGACCTTGAAACCTTTCTGTTCGGTCTTGAGGGCGATCCAGGTGGCGCTGCCGATCGCGCAGGGGTTCCCGTTTTCGTCGAAGATGGCGCTCCCGGACCAGAGCTTTCGCCCTTCGCCGCCGATCTTCCAGCCGACGGCGACGTACCGCTCCCCAACCCGGGTCTCGCGAAGAAGCTTGCTGTGGAGGCGCCCGAGGACGGCGGCCTGCCCATAGTGAGGAAAGTAGCCCGTGCAATCGAGGGCGGCCCAGACGATTTCATCCTGGATGCGCTTGTTGTCGTTTGGCATGGAGGGATCGGGTGTCCACGGCGACGCGACGAGATCGCGTTCAGCGATCCGCCCAGGAAAGATGTTCATGCCATCGTTGTTGGGCCGGCCTGGCCCGCAGACAAAACACGTTGGGAAGACATGCGCTTCGTACCCGGGGAACCTTTTCGATGCTTCGACCGCCTCTTCGAAGGACGGCGGATCGGGAAGATCGAGGTCGAGAGTCTCGGCAATCGCTTCGCCGACCACGGTTTCGCCGTCGCGCAACACGGCCTGGCCGTCGTCCTGCGTTTCCAAGATCAGCTCGCGCTCGAGCGGTGGTGGCTTTCTCAAGGTGACGATCGACGGGCCTTCGACGGCACTGGCGACGACCCCGCAGACGTAGCCACCGTTTCCGGAATCAGGAGGGCCATTGAACCGACTCTTGATGATGACTCGCGCCACAGACAGGGAGCCTATCGTCGCTGCGCTGTCTTCAGCAAGCACGAACACGCGTTGGAAGGCTAGGGCCTTGTGTCCATGGGGGCTCTGTTCCACGCCTGTTGCACGCGCCGCAGAATGGATGGGTAGACGATCCAATGGCGAAACGGATCGATCAACGCCATGTAGAGTCGCGTCAGCGCGTTGCCGGGGCGCACGTAGATCGCCCAATAGAGGAAGTACCCCTCTCTACGTGGGACCAGTGCCAAGCACGAAAAAGCATGAACGGTACTGTTGATCGCTTCGCCTAACGCCTCAGTGGGAAACACATAGAGCACGCGGAAGGGACCCTCTGCTTTACCCGGTGGCTCGAGGGTTCTTTCGCGGTCGTCTTCAGTGAGGCGCCGTGCGTATGATCGCGATGCCCGATCCGCGCGCTCGCCATCCCACCCAAACAATCGACCCAAGAAAGCTCGGAGCACGAAAAGGCCTCTCACGACCGGGTTCAGAGACGGAAGGAGCTCCTCGGAGAGGATCTCGCGGACATCCCGAATGTCGGGATCAGCGTCTCGTGGTGCGAGCTCGACTCGCCACACATCGTGAAGCGGCACCTCACTCAGGAACGTGTGCACTCGAAGATCGAGTTGCCGGAACGACGCAGGGTCAACGCGCATACTAGCCTCAGCTTGACGCTAGGGCCGTTTACCGACGTCGACAAGCCTCCTGGCATGACCTCGGAGATATGGC
>JAPUKT010000470.1 GCA_027295555.1 Deltaproteobacteria bacterium | reverse complement strand
GTCGCGGCCTTTTTCGACGACGAGCCACCGACGACCTCGTCCATGAGGGCATCGAGATTGTTGCTGCTTCGCTTCTTGGTTGGCGCGGGATCCGCCTTGGGTGCCGGAGCCGCTCCTGCGCTTCGAGTTCGGCGCCACTTCGTCGCCTTCTTTTCTCCGGGCTTTTCGAACTCGGGTGCCTCGAGCGGCTCCTCGGCGGGTTCTTCGAACTGAGCGGCTTCTTCGGGCTTCAGCGCCTCGAGTGCCGTTGTGTCGAGCGCGGGTGTCGGCGCTTGCGCCGCGGTCGCGTTCAAACCGGAGACCGGCCGATCTGGGGCCTGTCCGGCGATCTCGAGGCCGTCGTCGCCCGAGCCGCCGATTGCCATCCCGACACCGACTCCTGCGCCCACGATGGCGATCACGGCAACGGCCGCGCCGGCGATCCAGAGCCAGCGATTGCCGTCCGAGGTCTCCATCGGTGCTGGTCCCAGCAGCAGCCCGCCGAGCGTACCGCCGCCCGCGGCGCCAGCCCCGATCGACAGAAGATCGTCGACCGCCTGCGAAGGCGCTGCCTTGGTTCCTGGCGTCGTGGACTTTGCGAGCGCGCGAATGTCGATCAACCCCGAGCCCTCACCGCCGGTTTGCGGGCCGGCCCCGGCTTGTGCGCGTCCCGGTGGTTCGGGCGCTGCCTCGACGGCGGAGCCACCGCGGGACGCGAGCTGTTGAAGGTTGCTCAAGGAAAAGAGCACCGAGTTCTCGTTCCGCTGACCGGTCATCCGAGCGGGCGCAGCACCCATTGCTCCGCCACCGAGCCCAGCGCCCATGCCGCCCAGCGCACCCGCGTCGCCTTCTTGCGAAGCCGCAAGCGGCGCCTCTTCAGGGTTGTCTGCCCCGGTCGGGCTTTCGTCGAGCCCGGTGAACATGCTGCCGTGGGGTTCGATCTCGCCCGTCGGCTCGCGGCCATTGCTGTCGTCGAACAAGTCACCGCCCGCGCCGATCGACGAGGTCGACTCCGTCGCGATCTTGCCCATCTCACTTCGCCGGCCCGATCCCGCGACGCCGAGGATCTGCACCAACTCAGGTACCTCGCCGGCGACTTTCCAGTCATCAAAGCCCTCTTTCCAAACGTAGGAGTCGAGGCCCGCGCTACCTTTGGCGAACAGCTGACCGAGCTCGATCGGGGGTAACGGACCGCGTTGCTGGCCATCGACGACGATATACCAACCGAAGTCGGCGGTCTGTTCCTGCCCCCTGCCAGCGTCATCGAGTGCCTGGGCGCCGGTCTGATCGCCTCGGACTTCGAGAACCGATGAGCACTTTTTGCACCGGATCTTGAAGATCTTTCCCGCCACCTTTTCGTCGGCGATGGAGTATTTGGCCCCGCAACTATCGCAAACGATCTTCATCTGTCGCCCCCGTCTCCCCCCGAGTTCTCGGCTGCCGCCCCCCGGATCGAAGATTCCCCTTTAGGACCGGGATCATAGCCGTCCCATTGTATCCGGAGCAAGAAGTCCACGAATCATCTCCCCGCGTGCTTGGACCCGCACCCCCCGCGAATCCTTGGGTGTTTTTTGAGCCTCCGACCTCCAATGCCGCCGGAATCTCAGTTGACCACCACCAGCTCGGTTCCGTCGCGGCCACAGAAGGCATGCGCGGAGGTGTGTCGTTCGCCGCATTCCGGGCAAATTTTCTTCGAATCGAGCCTCTGAGGGGGGCGAGTCGAGCTCGCGGCGCCATACAGCCCGTATGGCACCAACTCGTCCGCGTCGTCGGGACAAAAGCTGGCGTCGTGTTCGTAGCCCTGGCGACACGTGGGGCAGATCATCCCCTGCGAAAATGGCCCGGATGGCGGTCCATCCATCAGCTCTGCGCCGTCTCTGACACAGAAATGGTTTCGTGGGGCGTACTCCGTGAGGCACACCGGGCAGCTTCTTACGGCTATCGGGGCTTCCTCCGATGCATCGCTCGTCGCGGGCGGCGCGGGGCGGCTCGTGACGGGTTGGCGGGGGCTAGCGCTCGTTGCCGTCTGCGCATGCTGGCGTCGTCGTCGCGCGAGGATCAACGAGCTTGCGAGCAGCACGCCAACCCCCAACAAGGCCACCAACTCGAACACCATCTCTGAATTGTGCACGACCGGGCGGAGGGAGCCCACAAAAAAGCCCGGGAGGCGACACCGTCCCGGGCCTCTTGCGCTTTGACGTGATCAAACGCTCAGAGCTTCTTCACCTCTTCTGTGAGCGCCGGTACGACATCGAACAGGTCAGCGACCAGGAAGTAGTCCGCGACCTGCGCGATCGGGGCCTCTTTGTCCTTGTTGATCGCCACGATGGTCTTGCTGCCCTTCATGCCCGCCAAGTGCTGGATGGCGCCCGAGATGCCGATCGCCACATAGAGCTTCGGTGCGACGACCTTACCGGTCTGACCGACCTGAAGCTCGGGCGACGCGTAGCCGGCATCACAAGCTGCACGCGAGGCGCCCATGGCGGCCCCGAGGGCGTCGACCAGCGGCTCGATGATGTTGGTGAAGTTCTCTGCGCTCTTGAGTGCGCGTCCGCCAGACACGACGATGTCCGCTTCCGAAAGCTCGGGTCGCTCGCTCTTCATGACCTCGACGCCGATGAACTCCACCTTGTCGGCGACTGGGTCAGTCGCGATGGCCGCGTCTTCGACGGGGCTCGATCCGCCACTCGCCTCGGCTGCATCGAATTCCGACTGCCGCACCGTGAGGATCTGTTTGTCGGTCAGGATCTCGACCGTGCCTGAGACGTTACCGGCGTACATCGGACGCGTGTAGGAGAGCTTTCCGCCATCGATGTGGACGGCCGAAATCTCGGACGCGATGCCGGCATCGAGCCTGGCTGCCACTCGAGGGAGAAGGTCCTTTCCGTAGGCGGTCGCGCAAGCCACGATCACGTCGTAGCCCTTGCCCACCTCGGCGACCGTCGGCGCGTACTTCTCGCAGACGTAGCCACCGCCGATCTCGGCCTTGAGCACTTTGCCCGCGCCGTATCCGGCGAGCTCTTCGGCGGCGGCTGCGGCGCCCTCGCCGATCGAAAGAATGTCGAACGAACCGCCTGTACCTTCGGCGATCTGCTTTGCGGTGGTGACCGCACAAAGGGTGGTCTTGCGTGCCTTGCCCTCAAGCAACTCCGCAACAACGAGAACATTAGCCATGTCTGGTATTTCCTTTCCGTCTCTCGGGGGGCGTTAGATAACCTTGGCCGTGTTGTGGAGCTTTTCGACGAGCTCTTCGACTGATTCGACGAACGTCGTTTCGCCCGAGCGCGCTGGGGGCAGCTCGAACTTGGTGTAGTTGAGCGCTTTCTTCGGCTGGACGCCGAGATCGCTGATCGGGGTTCGGTCGATGGGCTTCTTCTTGGCCTGCATGATGCCCTTGAGCGAGGCGTAACGCCC
>JAPUKT010000047.1 GCA_027295555.1 Deltaproteobacteria bacterium | reverse complement strand
TGCACGCGGATCTGGTGTGTGCGCCCGGTTTCCAAGCGGCAGTACACGAGCGAGGCACCACGCAGCGGCTCGACCGTCTGGAGATGGGTGACGGCTCGTCGTCCGCGTTCTCCTCTCGAGGTGAACTTCTTCCGATGGCCGGGATGCCGCGCATGGAAGGTGTCATAGGTGGCCGTCAGCGGTGGTCTGCCCAGCGCGATGGCGAGATAGGCTCGTTCGAGGCTGTGACGCTGGAACATCTCGACCAGCAGTTCGTGCGCTGCGGGGGCTTTCGCGACAACCATCACGCCACTCGTATCCTTGTCCAATCGGTGGACGATCCCGGGACGTAGCGGGTCGGCGCCTCCATGAACCTGCGCGTGGTACAGAATCGCATTCACGAGCGTCCCGTCGGGGTGGCCAGGTGCGGGGTGCACGACGAGCCCGGCCGGCTTGTCCACGACGAGGAGGTGCTCATCTTCGTAGAGAACCTCGAGCGGGATCGCCTGGGGCTCTGCGCTCATTTGCTGCGGGGGCGCGGGTTGAATCGTGACTTCGGCCCCCGCCAACGCCTTCGTCTTTCGGGAGACTACCTCGCCGGCTTGTTCGATGCGGCCCTGCTCGATCCAGCGCTGCAGGGCGCTCCGCGAGTACTCTGGGCAGCGTCTCGCAAGGACACGATCGATCCGCTGCCCCGCGTCGTCATCCGTGAGCACCACCACGGTCGGCGCCGGCGCCGACATCGACTACTCGAGTCTCTTGATGAGTTGGTGGGCGTTCGTCTGCATGTCGATGTTGCGGAACACGCAGACCCCGAACTCCGGGCTAAGCTTCTTGCAATGCTCCGCGATGGCCGCGATGGCCGCCTCGTCGTACCGTGACCGATGGCCCGCCGGCCCGGCGAGCCGGATGTAGGTCATTTTCGAAGGGGGAGGGGGATCGTCCTTCAGGGGGTCGTAGGCCGCGATTGCGGGGCGGTCGCCGCAGGCCGCGACGATGTCGCTCGGCTTCCATGCCTCCAGGTCGAAGACGACCGGGGGCATTTTAGGGGGCAGGAACCCCAGAAAGGCCCGAAGCGCCGCCCGGTTCGCCTTGCCGTGTTTGAACTTCTCGTCCGCGTTGAAGACCACGGCTTTGGCCTTGAGGTCACTGGCCAGCTTGGCCACTGCCTCACAGGTCGCCTTGTTTTCTTTGGTGCGTCGGAATCCGGACTCGCTCACGGATTTCGGCACGACCACCGAGAAGACAAACCCTTCTGGCGCCTCCCGGATCCATCGGCGCACCGTACCGGCGCCTGGGATGGCGATCTCCGTATCCGAGATCTCCACGGCCGCAAACTCACGCCAATAACGGCTGACAGGAACAGGAAAACCCGAACACGCAATCACAAACATCGCGGCGAAGTATACTGGTTTTGGCGCAGAAGGCCCGGCCCGGGTCCCCTCTGGCGGGAATTCCGGATTCGGGGGCCGCCTCTGATAGGATCGCTGCCGTGTCGGATTTCGGTTTCGATGCGTACGCGCTAGACGATCTGGATCCAACGGGCGCCCCGCATCCGTTGGAGATCGCTCGCGATCTGATCGCGACCGGCAAACCTCGGTCCGCACTCGAGGTCCTGGCCGAGCACCACAAGCGTCTCGCCGATGATCCGGACTACTTGATGCTGTGCGGAGAAGCATGGGGTGCGGCAGGTGACGCACCGCGTGCACAGCATGCGTTGCTCGGGGCAATTCGGGTTGCGCCCCAAGATCCGCATCCGCTTCAACTTTTGGGTGATCTATTGATCGAGCGCGGGGAAGAAGAGCGTGCGCGACGTGTCTTTGAGAAGGCCCGGCGTCTCGAGCTCGCCGAGAGCGGTGGAACCGCCCTCGAAGAAGCTGACGGAGAGACGCTCGATGATCTCATCGCGTTCGCCCAGCGGGAGGAGCGAACTCGGCAAACCCCGGTGAATCCTCGCAAGCAGCTTTTCGTCGGTGCAGTCATCCTGGGAATCGGTCTCTTGATGTCCGGCATCGCGCTGCTCGTGGCGCCCGAGAGCGAGCCGGGGGAAGAGATCAGAGCTCGGTCCGATGCTCCGATCGCAGAGGAGCCTCCGTCCGCGCCGGCGACTACCGAGCCGACCTCCGAAATCGAGGTCGCGCCGCGATTGGCAGAGTCGGAACAAGCTTCGGCCGAAGTCCTTACTGCGCCGACGGTGGCGAGCGTCGAGGTGCCGCTGGTGACCGAACCTGTCATCGAGGCGTTGAACCCAACGCCTGTGGTTGCGCCGCGCGCCAAGAGGAATCCGAAGCCGTCGCCGCCCAAGCGGAAAAAGGTCGAGAGCTCACCGGTGCCGGCCGACTTCGATGCCGAGCTCGCGGCCTCGACCGATGCGGCCGAGCTCACCGCCCGTGCAGACGCGCTGTCGGCTCGTGGGCAACTTTCCTCGGCCGCCAAGTTCTACCGTCGCGCACTGGAGATCGACCCCGACTATGCACCGGCTCTCATAGCCATCGGGCGTAGCTTCCTTCGCGCCGACAACTATGCCGAAGCGATGCGCAATGCGACCCGGGCTCTCCAGCTTGCTCGCGGGGTGGATGCCCGTCCCGGGCTCGAGGCAGAGGCGCTCTACCAGATGGGTCAGATTCATCATCAGCTTGGCGAAGAAGACGCCGCGCGACGCCTCCTTCGACAATCGACCTTGCTGCCCCGAGCCCCGGCCGAGGCTTGGTTCTATCTCGGGGAGTCACTGTCGCGGGACAACTCACCAGCGGCCCGGAACGCCTACGAGCAGTACTTGGAGCGCAAGCCCAACGGCCATCTATCCGATCGAGCCCGCCGCGCGATTCAGTAGTACACTCCCCGCATGGCGAAGAAGAAGAACGAGCGGCGGGACGCGCGCAAGGAGCGCGCCAGAGCCGCGAAACAGGCTAAGCGCGAGGCGGAGGCAGAAGCCCTGCGGACGAGGCAGCGTTGGCGTCTCGCGTCGATCGCAGTGGTTATCCTGAGCGTTGCTCTCGCGGCGATCTCGTACTGGGTTTTCGACGACCCAAGGCTGGTGGGTGTGTGCCTCCTGGTGGGTGGCGTTCTGTTCCTTCTGCTCGCGCTCGGGACGCTCGGCGCCGGAGTGAAGCCACGCGACAGGCGCTCTGCGGGATCGATCGATTTTGGCAAGCGGAACTGAGGCGGGGCTCGTGGAAGACGCGCAGTCGAAGCGCTGGGAAGCCGCGGAAGAGGGCATGGAGCGTCTCCACGTGGGCGAAGTCGATCAGGCGGTGACCGAGCTCTTGCGCGTGACGAACGAGGATCCCGACAACGAGTATGCGTTCCACTTCCTCGGCCACGCCTACTTCGAAAAGGAAGCCTATCCCGAAGCGCTCAAGAGCTACATCGAAGCGCTGCGACTTGCTCCCGAATATGTGGGCGCGATGATCGGTGCGGGCCAGACGCTTCGCATGATGGGCGAGTACGATCGCGCCATTCGCATGGGGCAACGTGTGCTTCAAAAGGACCAAGACGATGGTGATGCGCTCTTCCTCGTCGGGACCGTCCATTTTCAGAAGGGCGAGAACCAAGCGGCGAAACGCCATCTCGAGCGTTATCTCGAAACCGGGCCAGAGCTCGAAGTCGCGCTGGAAGTCGAGGGAATGCTGCAGGTCGTCCGTGACGAGGTGTTGCCTTTCCCCGACGTCGAAGACACGATAGAAAACTAACAGGAGGCAGCGGTGACTGCGGACCCAGCCAAAACGCTCGGATCTCGAGGCGAGGCAAAGAGCGACGACAAAGCGCGTCTGCGCGACGAGGCCAAACAGTGGCGCGAACGGGACGTCCAACGTGCCGTCGCCCGTCACCCGCTCCGAAAAGAGAGGTTCGCAACACACAGCGACCAGGAGGTGCCAGACCTGCTGACCCCCGCCGACCTCGACGGCAGCTACCAGCGCGACCTCGGGTTTCCAGGCAAGTTCCCGTACACACGAGGGGTGCAGCCGACGATGTACCGGGGCCGGCTTTGGACGATGCGCATGTTCGCCGGGTTCGGTACGCCACGGCAGACGAACGAGCGCTTTCGATATCTGCTCGAGCAGGGCCAAACCGGGCTCTCCACCGCTTTCGATTTTCCTACGCTCATGGGCTACGACAGCGACTCTCCTCGATCCCTCGGGGAGGTCGGGATGGTTGGGGTCGCGGTCGACACTCTGCGTGACATGGAGATCCTGTTCGACCAGATTCCGCTCGACCGGGTAACGACTTCGATGACCATCAACGGGCCCGCGGCGGTCTTGTTGTGCTTCTACGTCGCGCTGGCCGACAAGCGTGGGATCCCCCGCGACAAGATCGGCGGGACCGTCCAAAACGATTGCCTCAAAGAGTTCATCGCGCAGCACGCCTGGGTGGTTCCGCCACGTCCCGCGATGCGCATCGTCACCGACAGCATCGAGTTCTGCACGTCCGAGGTCCCTCAGTGGAACAGCGTCAGCATCAGCGGCTATCACATCCGCGAGGCGGGATCGACGGCGGCGCAGGAGCTCGCGTTCACGATCGCGGACGGCCTCGAGTACGTGAAGTGGGCGGTCGAGCGCGGCATGGACGTCGACGACTTCGCGCCGCGGCTTTCGTTCTTCTTCGATGTCCACAGCGACTTCTTCGAAGAGGTGGCGAAGTTTCGCGCCGCACGCCGGATGTGGGCTCGGTTGATGAAAGAGCGCTTCAACCCGAAAGACCCGCGGTCACTCATGCTTCGGACGCATGCCCAGACCGCGGGTGTCTCCCTCACGGCACAACAACCATACAACAACGTGGCGCGAGTTGCGCTCCAAGCGCTGGCGGCCGTTCTCGGCGGAACGCAATCGCTTCACACCAATAGCCTCGACGAAACGTTCGCCCTCCCAACGGAAGACGCTGTGACGGTCGCCCTCCGCACTCAGCAGATCATTGCCGAGGAGTCCGGCGTCACCAATACCATCGATCCCCTTGCCGGCAGCTACTTCGTCGAGTGGATGACCAACAAGCTCGAAGAAGACGCGATGGACTACATCCGGAAGATCGACGACTTCGGCGGTATGGTCGAGGCCGTAGAGCGCGGGTATCCCCAGCGCGAGATCGCCACATCCGCGTATCGACTGCAGCGGCAGATCGAAAGCGGCGAAAAGACGGTGGTTGGCCTGAACAAGTACGAGCAGGAAGAAGAAGCCCAGATCCCAACCTTGCGCGTCGACGAGTCGATTCAGCGCGAGCAGATCGAGGGCTTGGCGAAGGTTAAGGCGGAGCGAGACCACAAGGAAGTCACCCGGACGCTCGGCTTGGTTCGCGAAGCCTGCAAGAGCGACCGCAACATCATGCCCGCCATCGTCGAGGCTGCAAAGGCGTACTGCAGCGAGCAAGAGATCTGCGACGTCTTCCGAGAGGTCTTCGGCCAGCATCAAGACCGCCCGGAGTTCTGATCAGCGCCCGCGTCAGCGCCGGCGTCCGCGCCAGGCCTGCTGGGATGAAGTTCTTCGCGGGTGTATGGTTCAGCAGTTGGGTGAAAAGGGACAGTTGATCGGCAAGGGCAGACTTGCCGAGGTGTTTGAGTGGGGCGATACGCAGGTGCTCAAACTGTTTGCGGCCGAACGTGACGCCGCGGCTATTGTAGCCGAAGCTCGCGTCAGCCAGGCGGTTCATGAGGCCGGAGTACCGACGCCCGGGACCGGTGGAGTCATCGAGGTTGACGGCAGAAGGGGCATTGTCTACGACCGCGCCCTCGGGACACCGATGGTAGGGCAGCTCACCGCCAAGCCTTGGAAGCTGTTTTCGTTTGGACACACGCTTGCCCAGCTTCACGCTTCGGTGCACGAGCGCAACGTCGACCGGCTCCCATCACAGCACGAACAGCTCGAACGCTACATCGTCAACGCCGAT
>JAPUKT010000469.1 GCA_027295555.1 Deltaproteobacteria bacterium | reverse complement strand
TGACCCACTTGCCGTATTGAAACGGGTGACAGTTCAGCACCGACAGCTCCCCGTGGGTCGCCCGCCGCACGTGCGCAAGCACCGTTTCGGAAGCGACGATGCCGCTAACCCGGCGAAAAAGGGCGCAATCGATGGCAGTGGTCGGGCTTCGGGTGATGTGCGGCGCTCCGTCGACGTAGAACGCAACGCCCCAGCCATCCCGGTGGTCGGCGCTTTGGGCGCCAAGCGCGTTGTCGGCGTCCATGAGGGAGCGATGCACCTGGCTCTGAATGACGCTGCGGAAGCCGAACAGACGACACATGACGTCACCATTCTGCCACGAACCGCGTGTCGATGCCGCCTCTGCTGTTCAGGACGCACCCACAGTGTTAAGGTGCGCGCCCGTGGAGCGTTTTAGGCGCCTTTTCATTGCGAACCGCGGCGAGGTCGCGGCCCGCATCGCCAGGACGTGCGACGCCCTCGGCATCACCCCGGTCTTCGGCGTGTCCGAGGCCGACCGGGATGCCCCGTATCTCCACGGTCGCGAGTCGGTCGTGCTCGGACCGGCGCGCTCGAGCGAGAGCTACCTGGCAAGAGAGCGAATCGTGCAGGCCGCAGTCCAGAGCCAGTGCAGCGCCCTTCATCCCGGCTGGGGCTTCGTCGCCGAAGACCCGCTTTTTGCATCGTTGTGTAAGGCCCACGGAGTCACGTTCATCGGGCCTCCGGCCGCCGTAATTCAAAAGCTTGGGCAAAAAACCCCGGCCAAGGCGGCGATGGCCAGAGCAGGGTTGAAGCTGATTCCCGGGAGCGGCGGCGTCCTGCGCGACGTCGATCACGCGGCTGAGCTCCTCGAGTCGATGGGTCTACCCGTGCTTCTCAAAGCGGAAAGCGGCGGCGGCGGGCGTGGCATGCGGGTCGTCCGAGACCGGAGCGAGCTCAAGGAAGCCTTCGATTCCGCCCAAGCCGAGGCGCGGGCCGCCTTTGCCGACGACCGGCTCTACTTGGAGAAGCTCATCGAAGGCGGGCGTCACATCGAGATCCAGCTCCTCGCTGACAAGTATGGTCACGCGGTCCATCTCGGGGAGCGAGACTGCTCGGTGCAGCGCAAACACCAGAAATTGATCGAAGAGTCACCGGCCCTCGTGCTCGACGACGCCGAGCGTGCACGCGCCCTCGACGCGGCGGTTCGGGCGACGCGCGCCATTGGTTACGTCGGCGCCGGCACGATGGAGTTCTTGCTCGACGAAGGCGGCGAGCTTCGCTTCATGGAAATGAATGCCCGGCTTCAGGTGGAGCACCCCGTCACCGAGATGCGCACGGGGATCGACCTCGTCGAGGCCCAAATCCGAATTGCGGCGGGTGAGCCGTTATGGCTGTCGCAAGACGACATCGAGCTCCGCGGCCACGCAATCGAATGCCGCATCAACGCCGAAGACCCATCGAACGCCTTCGCGCCGAGCCCCGGAGTCATTCAACGCTGGGAGGTGACCGAAGCCGAAGGCGTCCGCATCGACACGCACGTCGAGGGAGGATACGAGGTGCCGCCTCACTATGACAGCCTCGTGTGCAAAGTGATCGCGTGGGGACAAGACCGAAACGTTGCGTGCGACCGCTTGGCCGAGACGCTTAAGAACATCCGGTGCGACGGTATCTCGACCACGATTCCGATGCATCTGTCGGTGCTGGCGTCGGAGGAGTTTCGAGACAATCGGTACGACACCAGCGCCGTACCAGGGTGGGGGGACTGATGGCACACGTCCCCGTGGTTCCAATCGGAAAGGAACGCGAAGCGATCGTCGATCAAGGGACCTTCGACCGCGAAGTCAACCGCCACGAGCCGCTCGTACAAAGGCTCAACGCCAGAAGGGCGGAGGTCCAAGCGGGATGGGGCCCGAAGTACGTCGATCGCGTGCACGAAAAAGGCAAGCTCACGACTCGAGA
The DNA here is from genome assembly GCA_027295555.1 of Deltaproteobacteria bacterium. GTDB lineage: Bacteria > Myxococcota_A > Polyangia > Polyangiales > Houyiibacteriaceae > SG8-38. The sequence goes on along the minus strand of JAPUKT010000469.1, from coordinate 3,650 downwards.
GCGCCTCGATCGGCTCAAGGACCCCGGCACGCGATTGTACGAAGTCGGCACCTTCGTCAACTACGGGATCGACTTCAACGGACTCGAATCCCCAGCCGCGGGCGTCGTGACCGCTTTTGCGCAGATCGAAGGTCGATGGTGTGTCGTCATCGCGAACGACAACACGGTCGCGTCGGGTGCCTGGTGGCCGAAGACGCCGGAGAAGATCGAGCGCGCCCAGGAGATGGCGCGCCGTTTGCGCCTTCCAACGCTCTACCTCGTCGATTGCAGCGGGCTTTACCTTCCCGAGCAAAGTAAGAGCTTCGCGGGCGCCACGGGGGCAGGGCACATCTTCAAAATGAACAGCCTGCTATCCGCGGAGGGCGTGCCACAGATCGCTGGCGTGTTCGGCGACTGCATTGCGGGCGGCGGCTACATGCCGATCATCAGCGACCGCGTCTACATGACCGAGCAGGCGTACATGGTCATTGCAGGTGCGGCCCTCATCAAAGGGGCCAAAAGTCAACACATCACCTCGCTCGATATCGGCGGTCCAGAGGTTCACGTGCACCAGTCCGGGTGCGCGGATGAACGCGTCCCCGACGACGAGACGTTGATCGCGTGCCTGCGGCGCGAGGTCGCGCGTCTGCCGAGCTCCGGAGCAGCGTTTTATCGGGGGGGCGTCGAGCCGATGGAACCGAGACATCCGACGTCCGAGCTTCCGGGCTTGATCCCGGTCGACCACCGGCAGGCCTACGACGCCGAGGAAGTGCTTGCGCGCCTGTGCGATCAAAGCCTCTTTTGGGAGGTGCTTCCCTCCGTCGGACGCGAGATGATCTGCGGGGTCGGTCGCGTGGGAGGCCTCTATGCGGGTTTCGTGCTCAACCGGCAGGGGCTGATCGACGACCCGGAAGCTCAAACAGAGCAGCGGCCCGCCGGGATTCTCTATCGCCAGGGTATCGCGAAGATCAGCACCTTCAGTCGTGCGTGCAACAGCGATGGCCTCCCGCTGATCTGGCTGCAAGACATCAGCGGTTTCGATATCGGGGCCGAGGCCGAGCGGCACGGGCTGCTCGCGTATGGCTCGAACCTCATCTACACGAACAGCACGAACGAGACCCCGATGTTCACGGTGCTTCTACGCAAGGCCTCGGGGGCCGGCTACTACGCCATGGCAGGGCTCCCCTACGACCCGGTCGTCCAGCTCTCGACTCCGATTTCACGGCTGAGCGTAATGGAGGGGCGGACGCTGGCGATCGCCTCATACAACAGCAAGCTCGACGACAACTTCGAAATCGTCACCGACGACCCCGAGGAGCGCGCTGAGCTCCAAAAAAAGATGTCCGAGGTCGAAGCGCGGATCGACGCCGACATGGACCCCTACGTCACCGCGCGGCAAATGGACACCGACGAGATCATTCAACTGGACGAGTTGCGCGACTGGCTGCGCGTGCTGGTCGAGATGAGCTACCAAGGCATTGGCTATCGACGCGTGAAGAACCCACGCATTTGGGCCATGCACGACCTGGATGTGTTGATGAACGGGGGCCGTGCGTGAGCTCCGGATACGTGTTGCGGGCCATCCCCCGCGACGGATCCGACAGTGACCTCGTCGCGCCCACGGTCGGGATTTTCACATCGACCGTGGCCGCAGGCGAGGTGGTATCGCCTGGGCAGGTCGTCGGCGCGATCGAAGTCCTCGGCGTTCGGCATCCGTTGCGGGTGCCGGACGACGTGGCGGGCCGGGTGACGCGGACGGCTAGCGAAGGTCGCGCTCGCGTCCCTGTCCAATATGGGGATACCGTTCTCACGGTGTCTCGTGGCGCCGACGTGGGTGTGGCCCCTTCCTTGCCACAAGCCCGTGGGGCTGCCGCGACATCGCTCGTCTTCGCCGCGCCGATGAGCGGTCGTTTCTATAGTCGGCCTTCACCAACCGAGGCTGCGTTCGTCAACGTGGGAGACATCGTGCGACGAGGGCAGACCATCGGCCTCCTCGAGGTCATGAAGACCTTCAACCGACTCGTATATCAGGGCGAGGGTCTACCGGAAGCCGCCGTCGTGGACGCGATCGTGTCGGCCGATGGGGATGACGTCGTACGAGGCGACGTGATCCTGGCGCTGAGACCGGTTACGGAGACGTGATGTGACGATGCCACCACAGAGCGCCACGGCTAAAGCGACCCTTGGCGACCGCTCACTCTTTCCCGATCTGCGCTGCACTGCGTATCTAGCCCACGCCGCAATCGCACCGCTGTCCGCTCCGGTGTGCGATAGAATCGCAGAGGTAACCCATGCTTACGCGAAGGGTGGGGTCGCCGGCTTCGTCGAATGGACGCCGCGCCTACGGGAGGTTCGCAAGGACTTCGCAGAACACATCTCCGCCGACCCGCGAGAGGTCGCCTTCATTTCCAACACGACGCATGGCGTGATCGACATTGCGTTCGCTGTGCCGTGGAAGAAGGGAGACCGGGTGATCGTGTTCGACGGCGAGTTCCCCGGCAACATCACGCCGTGGCAGCAAGCCGCCAAGGAGTTCCAACTCGAGCTTTGCTGGCATTCGCTCGAGCCGTTTGAGCGTGCGGCGGACGAGGGGCTCGCGGAGCTCGAGCGTGCCCTCGAACACGGTGTGCGGCTGGTGGCGGTAAGCGCCGTTCAATACAAGACGGGCCTGCGAATGCCGCTGGCGGAGATGGCAGCGCTTTGCCACCGCTACGACGCCGAGCTGTTCGTGGATGCCATTCAAGCCGTCGGTGCGACCCCGATCGATGTCTCCTGTGGAATCGACTACCTGAGCACGGGGAGTCACAAGCACCTGATGGGAGCGGAAGGTGCAGGCTTCCTTTACGTCGCCGACAGGTGCGCCGGGAAATGCCATCCACGCCTCGCGGGTTGGCTGAGTCACCAAGACCCGACTGAGTTCTTGATTCGAGACAAACCCACGCTGCGCTATGACAATCCGCTCAAGACGAGCGCCCAAGTGTTCGAGATCGGCACCACCAGTATCATCGGGTTTGCGGCGCTTGGCGCTTCGATCGAACTGTTGAGCCAGTTCGAACAGGGAGCGATTCATGCGCACGTCAATGCATACCTGGACGCGCTCGAGCAGGGCCTCATCGCGCGGGGCTTTTCGAGTCATCGCCCCCACACCGCTTCGCTCCGCTCGACCTTGCTCGGCGTCGGAGTACCCGAGGGAGTGTCTCTGACGCGATTGTCGAAGGGGTTGCGCGGTCGCGGGGTCATCTGCAACACGCCGGACGGGCTCCTGCGGTTCTCCCCTCATTGGCCGAATCATCTCGATGAAGTACCGCAGGTCCTCGCGGCCGTGGACCAGGCGCTGGCCGAGATCCGAGGTTGAGCCTAGGCTCGCGCCGTGGTTACACGAAGCGATCGCAGCTTCTGGATCTTCAACGCCGTGGTTTCGACGGTGGTAGTGGGCTTCTTGGGCTGGCTACTTCTGCTGAGAGAGGCCGGCGGCGTCGATGCGGACCTGCGCTTCATGCCGGGGGTCAACGCGGTGCTCAATGCCACTTCGGCATCGTTGTTGGTACTCGGCTTTGCCGCGATTCGGAGCGGGCGTCGCGAGGTCCACAAGCGACTGATGGTGGCTGCTTTCGCTGCTTCAGTGGTGTTCCTCGTCGGTTACGTGCTCTACCACTACGCGCACGGAGCCA
>JAPUKT010000468.1 GCA_027295555.1 Deltaproteobacteria bacterium | reverse complement strand
TGCGAGGCTCGTGGCTTGCGCTGCATCACCGTGCTGAGGATGTTGCGACCGAGCACCGCCGAGCTGCACAGCATGCCGCCCATGAGCGCTCCGCCGACTCCCGCAGAACAGATGTCGGCGCCGGTGAGGTAGAGCCCCTTGATCGGGGTGCGCGGTTGAAGCCAGCGCTGCTCGAAACGCTCCGGGGTGTGCGCCAACCCGTAGATCTCGCCGTGCGGATGATTGGCGAAGTTGCGGGTGGTGAGCGGCGTGGAGAGCTCGCAGATCTCCACCTTGCCCCGCGTTGCGGGGGCCTGCTCGTAGAGCGTCTCGAGTAGTCGCGTCTCGAGCTCGCCCTTGAACGCGTCGTAGTCTCCGCCTCTCTTCTTCCACCTGGTGCTCTCCCAAGCCTTGAACCACGCATAAGGCGCGAGCGTGATCGCCTCGATCGTCGAGTGGCCGGGGTAACGGCGCTGGAAGTCCGGATCTTTCGCAGATGGAAAGGACAGGTACACGACCGGCGGTGGAGCATTCCTGTCGCCGGCGAATTTCCGCACGTTCTCCTCGTGGTGCGGCGTGGGGTAGACCCACAGATTCGTTTTTTCGAGTTGGAGCTCCTTCGTCGTGCCTTGGAGCCCGATGTACGCCGACAGGTGCGCGACGGAAGGCTCGATCACATCGACCTTGCGTCGGAACCCGTGGTCCTCGGCGACGTCGTTCGGTAGGAGGCGGCCGAAGGTATTGGCGATCCCAGCGTCACTCAGAACCAACGGCGCACGAAGCTCGCGGCCATCTTGGAGCCTCACGCCGACCGTCCGTCCCTTCTCGATCAGAATTTCTTCGACGTTGGCATTGGTGATGACCTCGCCTCCAGCGGCTTCGATGACTGGAAGGATCGTGGCTGCAATCCGCGATGAGCCGCCGACGGGATATGCGGCGCCACTCAGATAGTGACGGACCACCATGGCATGGATGAAGAAGCTGCTTTCCGCCGGCACCAATCCGTAGTCGCCCCACTGCCCCGTCAGGACGCCGATCAGCTCTTGGTCTTGCGTGAGGCTTTCGAGCACCTGACGGGTGGTGACGCGCGCCTCTTTGAGGAGTGGCCTCCGCATCAATCCGCCAAGCACCGAGGAGACCAAGCTTGGCACGGCCTTTTCGGCGAAAAAGAGTTGGCTCTTTTTCGAGGTGGCGTCGATCTTTTCGAGGTACCGATCGATCGCGCGGGTTTCCTTCGGGAAGTAGCCGTGGAGCTTCTCACGAAAGCGCTCACGACCCTTGACGAAGTCGTACGAACGATCACCAATGATGATGCGGTCGTAGACGTCGCCCATGTCGGCCCACTCGAGCTCGCCATCTGTCACGAAGTCGAAAACGCGCCTCATCACCGAGCCTGGCTTGGAGACTTCACCGATGTAATGGACACCGACGTCCCATTCGTAGCCCGGGCGCCGAAACGTGTGTGTAAAGCCCCCTGCCGTGTAATGCCGCTCCAGCACGAGTACGCGCTTCTTTGCGAGCTTGGAAAGCGCGGCCGCGGCAGACAGGCCGCCGATGCCGGAGCCGATGACGATGGCATCCCATCGATCGGCGAGATCACGGTGCTGTTTGTACGAGGTTCCGATTCGCATGTGGCTCTCCTGTGCCGGCCTACTCGACCGTGCGTAGGTTCTCGAGGACCTCGGGCAATAGGTCCTCCAATGAACACCCCATAGCAAGCTTGCCCGCGAGGTGAAGCGAAATGAGTCCGTGCACCTGCGCCCACAAGAAGTGAGCCTGATGAAGCGCCTCACCGCCCATCAGACCCGCGGCAATGGCGCCCTCCACGGCCGAGTAAAGATAAGAGAACGCCCGCGCCTGCTCCTTTTCAAGCTCGGGGTACGTGCCTGCAGGCGCCTGGTGCAGCTCGAACATGATGTGGAGGCAGCGGGATTAGGCAGCGGGCTCCTGCGGGTTGTGCCTGAGAACGTCTTTGATTTCAGGAGGTTGAGGGGGCGAGCGTGTCCCCTACTTCAACGTGACTGCGGCCCAGGCTCGTTTGCCGGCTTTGATGATGTAGGGGCCGCCCTTGGGCAGCTTGGCTTGCGGGTCGCTGACGCGGGCTCCGTCGATTTCGACGCCCCCTTGTTGGATGCGGCGCCGGCCTTCGCTCGAGCTTTTGACGAGGCCCAAGTCACTGAGAAGCTTCGGGATCCAGACCGCATCCTCGTCGAGCGCCACCTCGTGTTTGGGCATGTCGTCGGGGACCTGGCGCTTGGAAAACTGCGCCAGCCACGAAGCCTCGGTGGCGGCGGCGGCGGCCGCGCCGTGATATCGGGCGACGATCTCTTTTCCGAGGGCGATCTTGACATCTCGCGGGTTGAGCTCGCCGGCCGCGCAGGCACGCTTGCGCCGCTCGACTTCCGCTGTGGGCTCCGTCGACAAGAGCTCGTAGTAGCGCCACATCAAGTCGTCCGAAATGCTCATCAGCTTTCCGAACTGTTCTTTCGGCGCTTCGTCCACTCCGACGTAGTTGTCGAGGGACTTGCTCATCTTGGCGCCGACGATTGCGCCGCTCTCGACGCGAGCGTTGATGCCCTCGAGGATCGGTGTCGTCATGACGATCTGCGGCCGTTGTCCCATCTCGCGCATGATCTCCCGCCCGACCAGAAGATTGAAAAGCTGATCGGTGCCGCCGAGCTCGACATCGCATTCGAGCACGACCGAATCGTACGCCTGGGCCAGCGGATACAGCAGCTCATGAAGTGAAATGCTCGCGTGCTCCGCCCAGCGACGCTTGAAATCGTCGCGCTCCATCATCCTGGCCAAGGTGTACTTTCCTGCAAGGCGAATGACATCGTCGAACGCCATTTTCCCCAGCCACTCGCCGTTGTAGACAATTTGTGTGCGGTCCGGGTCGAGGATCTTGAAGGCCTGTTCGGCGTACGTCCGTGCGCCTTCCTCGATCTCTTCTCGCGTCGGCACCGGGCGAGTGCTGCTTCGCCCCGACGGGTCTCCGATCTGTGCCGTGAAATCTCCAACGATGAACACCACCTCGTGCCCCAAGTCTTGGAACTGCCGCATCTTGTTGAGGAGCACCGTGTGACCCAGGTGAAGATCCGGTCGTGTCGGATCGAAGCCAGCCTTGATCTTGAGCGGCCGCCCCTCGCTCAAGCGCTCGAGCAAGTCCGCTTCGACATGCAGGTCGACCACGCCGCGCTTGAGCTCGGCGAGCTGCGCTTCGGGTTTCATCGATCGCCCCTATTCGCCGGGCTCCGAAACGCCACCGTTGACGAGCTCTTTGAGCTCTTTTCCGACCTTGAAAAACGGAAGGCGCTTTTCAGGAACGGGAACGGGCTTTCCAGTGCGCGGGTTGCGACCGTTGTACGATTTATACTGACGAACCGTGAAGCTGCCGAAGCCACGGATTTCGATCCCTTCCCCATTTTCGAGCGCCGCCGTCATGGCGTTGAACACGCAGTTTACAACTTGTTCAGCTCGGCTTTTGGTGATGTTCGTCCGCTGGGCTACAGCGTCGATGAGCTCCGACTTCGTCATCGATTCTTTCCCCATTGGGTGCTCAGTATATCTTCGCCCCCCGGCAGGTCAATAGCGATTACGCGCACTTGCAGCCCGCCCCACGGGGCCGTTCCAGCCCTTCTCTCAGTGGCAGAGAAGAGTTCCAGCGGGGCTTTGTGAGCCGAAATTCAGTCTTGGACGCAGATGCTCAGCGGGTCGCATCGAGGGCCGCCAGGGTGTCTGCAATGAGCTCCTCGGTATCCTCGATGCCCACGGCGAAGCGGACCAGGTTGTTCTTTATCCCGATCGCCTCCCGCTCCTCGGTGCTGAGCTCGAAGTAGCTCATCAAGGCGGGCTGCTCGATCAGGGATTCCACCCCACCGAGACTCGGCGCGATCCGCGGAATGCGACACGCATCGATATAGCGGCTCGTGCCCTCCAAATCGGCATCGACCTCGAAAGTCACGACACCACCAAAGCCACTCATCAGACGGCGCGCAGTCTCGTGGTTTGGGTGAGACGCCAGTCCAGGATACCACACTTGTCGCACCCGCGGATGCTGCTCGAGCCTTTCGGCCAATGCCTGGGCGGTCGCGTTCTGTTGCTCGACACGAAGCGCGAGGGTCTTGAGGCCACGGTGGATGAGATACGCGGCGTGCGGATCGAGGGTCGCACCGAACAGGCTACGCAGGTCACGCACGAGCGAAACCATGCCCGTACTGCCAGCCAGCACTCCGCCGAGGACATCGTTGTGGCCAGCGAGGTACTTGGTCGCGCTGTGGATCACCAAATCGATACCGTAGTTGGCGGGCCTGAAATTGACTGGTGTCGCG
>JAPUKT010000467.1 GCA_027295555.1 Deltaproteobacteria bacterium | reverse complement strand
CCGTGCCCTCGACAATCGGGAGCCCAAGCGATTTCGCCAATGCGCGCGACGTCACCTTGTCGCCCCACTGCCGCATCTGTTCCGGCCGGGGTCCGATGAACTTCAAACCGCACTGCTCGCAGGTTTCTGCAAATTCGGGGTTCTCCGAAAGGAAGCCATATCCGGGGTGCACGGCGTCCGCGCCGGTGATCTCCGCCGCGGCGATGATCGCCGGAATGTGTAGGTAGCTCCTTCGTGGGTCGTCGGGCCCAATGCAGATAGCTTCGTCGGCCAGCCGTGTGTGCAGCGCTTCGGTGTCGATCTCGCTGTGAACCGCGACCGTGCGTAGGCCGCGCTCGCGACAAGAGCGAATCACGCGTAGCGCAATCTCGCCTCGGTTTGCGATAAGGACTTTCTCGAACACGGCTCAGGCGGTCTCGATTCGAAAGAGGCGGTCGCCGTACTCGACGGGCTTACCAGTCTCGACGAGGATCTCCACGATCTTGCCTTCGATCTCCGCCTCGATCTCGTTCATCAACTTCATGGCCTCGACGATGCACAGCACCTGACCCGGCCCAAATTCGTCGCCGACCTCCACGAAAGAATCAGCGTCGGATGACGGCGCACGATAGAACGTGCCTACGAAAGGGGACGTGACATATGTGCCCTCCGCTTCCGGGGCTGCCGCCACGGGGGAGACGGCTTGGGTTGGCGCCACTCCCACGACGGGGGCTGGCTCGCGCCGGAGCTTGATGCGCTCGTCGTCCTGCTCGACTTCGATCTCGGTGAGGTTCGATTCCTCGAGGATTTGGATGAGCTCGCGGAGTTGATCCAGGTTCAGCTTCATTCTGAATTCTCGTGCCGCGATTCGGTCAGCCGGCAGCGTTCAGATAGTCGATAAGCGCGCGAAGTCCAAGCGCGTAGCTGTTCTTTCCAAAGCCGATCACCGAACCAATACAGACTGCGGCCGTGAGTGACTGATGACGAAATGATTCGCGGGCTGGCGTGTTCGAAATGTGAACCTCCACTGTCGGAAGCCCGCACGCAGCAATCGCATCTCGGAGCGAAACCGACGTGTGTGTCAGACCGCCGGGATTCATGACGATGCCGTCGAAGGAGTCACGAGCGTCGTGAAGCCAGTCGATGAGCTGGCCCTCCTGATTGGACTGTCGGCACTCGACGGCAGCGCCGAGCTGCTTGCCGAGCGCCTCCAGATCGTGCTCGACGTCTTGCAGCGTGGTCGATCCGTAGACATCGGGCTCCCGCGTGCCCAACAAGTTGAGGTTGGGGCCGTTCAGCACCAAAACTCGTTTAGTCGAGCTCGCCATGATGCTAGAGATTTTCGATCAATTCGGGAGCGCTGACGCGCAGCAAGTACCGCGCCTTGCCGACGTTGCCACCCGGTTCGAGCGTCAGCGCGACGAAATACTCGTCCGATAGCAAGCGAACCACGGTCGTGAGACGCTCGGTTTTCACCGACACCTCGTTCGTCGCCCCGGTATCGAGCATCTCGGCGGCGCGCTGCACTCCTTTGAGCACGACGCTGTACTCCATCCCCACCGACTCGATGTCGAACGGACCATCGACTTTCGAATACTGATCGACCGCGATCCCGTCGGAAGCCATCAGTAGCCCCGCTACTCCGCCGTCCGTTCTCTCGACAAGGTCTTGCAGTATCTCTTTGAACATGACGCCTCCGCACCGTAATCACCGCACGGACGTGGCCCCGGGTCAAGTATCGCGTCCGGCCCTTTCCGAGCGACCGAACAACACCGTGAGCCCGCCACCGTGGGTCTCGGTGTGCTCGCGAATGCGACAGCGCCAATGGCCAGCGCAACACCGAACACACCCCCAAGCAGTGCTCTGATGATCGTTCCCTCGTTGCACGACTTCATGAGTGTTCCTTTCTGGGAGGGCTTGCCTCCTCATGAAGTAAACAGCCCGGACCTGAAGCGATTCTTAACCTGGGCCGGGATTTTGGCATCGAGCGGCCCAAAGGAGCTCATCAGGGTGAATTGGGGGCTTTTTTCGGGTAGGTTCCCGCCGTGGCTCGGTCATTTCTAATCGTCGATATCGAAACCGTCGCCGACCCCGAATTGGCGTGGGACGCCGCGGTGGATGGATTCCCGCCGGCCCCCTTTCATCAAGTCGTGGCGCTCGGGGTGCTCTGGCTCGACGGCGACCACAGATTGCAAAAACTGGGGGCCTTCGGCGGCGAGTCGGATGCGCCACCGGACGAGGCGAAGGTGCTTCACGAGTTCTCAGACTTCGTCGGAAAGCGACAGCCGACGATGGTAACGTTCAACGGCCGCCGGTTTGATTTGCCCGTGCTGGCGAACCGCATGCTGAAGCACGGTGTTCCGTTTCCGGCCTATTACTCGAATCGCGACTACCGATATCGGTACAGCGACGACGGACACATCGACTTGGCCGATTTGCTGACCGACTACGGCGCGAGCAGGATGCCGAGTCTCGATGCACTGGCCCAACTCGTCGGAATGCCGGGCAAGATGCAGGTCGATGGTTCGAAGGTGCAAAGCATGTACGAGCACGGCAGGTACGCGGAGATCCGTGACTACTGCCTTCACGACGTGGTTCAGACGACCTTCGTGTTTCTCCGGGCGGAGCTTCTACGCGGGCGGCTCGATGAGCTCGCATACCGCGAGCGAGCGAAAGCTCTTTGGGACGCACTCGAGCAGGATCCCAGGGTTGCTACGGTGCTCGAGCAGGCCGACAAGTCCCGCGCTCTCCTGAGTGACTAGCCTCACATGCGATTGTCCTTCGCCACCCGCTAGTTGCCTTGGCGACGGGGAACCGAGCGTCCCGGCCTTCGACGACCTCGAGGACGTGTTTCTGTTATAAAGAAGAGGTGTGGGGTTCTTCTTATCTTAG
>JAPUKT010000466.1 GCA_027295555.1 Deltaproteobacteria bacterium | reverse complement strand
ATCGCCGAGCCTGAATCGAACGGCGACGAAGAGCGGGCTCTCGAGACTTTGCTTGCGCTTCGGGACGGCGAGTTCGCGGTCTATCCAAAGCTTCCGCATCTTCCGGTCTCGCGCGGTACCGACACGACCCGACGGGGCTCGCTCCCGGTGCATCCTCCCCCCGGCCTGATGCGCTATTGCGAGAACGCGGGTTTGACGGGTCGCCTCCTGCTCGAGTATCGCGGTCGACTGGCGATCGGCTATTACAATAGGGGGCAACTCGAGGATGTGAGCATCGACGGAGGAACCGCAGCGGACTTCGTTGAAGCGCTCGAATGGACCGAGGGCACGTTTCGGGTCGATGCCATTCCGCCCCCGCGTGAAACGCTGCCACCGTCTCTCCAAGACAAGGCGCCGGCGCACCTGAGCAGTCCTACGCAGCTCCCGCTGGTGCAGGCTGTCGAAGAAGAGCTCGTCGCCCTTGGCATGCCACCCACCCGCGCCGACGACACACCCGTCACGGGCCTCCGCCCGCGCATGGAGCGGGACCCAGATGCGACGATCCGGATCATTCGGCGCCCCGAAACCGAGGATTTAGACGAGCCGACCGAGCTTTGGAGCTCCCTCGAGTATTCTCCCTCTCTTCCGAGAGAATCTGCTACAACTGCGTCTGTGAAGTCGAAAGACGACGGACGATCGATTGGATCCTGGCGCACCCTCGGCTGGGTGGGTGGCGTCTTCTTGGTGGTGCTCGGCTGCCTCTGGCTTCTCGCAGCTCTCCCGCCGCTGGAGTAGTCTCGGCGCCGTGGGCCCGCGCTTGCGACCCAGACGCCGGCTTCGATGCCTGATCGCCGCCGTGCTCGTCGCCTTGGCAGTCCCGCAAGGGATGGCGAGCGCGCAGGAGGACGCCGGATTGCCCGACGAGGCTCCGCCTGTCGTCGAGGGCGCGCCAGAGCCGTACACGCCGGGCGAAGTCGTTCCGGCCCCCCAGCTCGAAGACGCGCGAGAGGGCGAAGATGACGAGGAGTTCCGAGACCCGTACGGGGCCGCAAGCCAAAGGCGCACGACGAGCCAAATCTCGTCACAGGTCCGATACATCCTCGAGCGGATCGAAGTCATCGGGAACACGCGAACCAAGTCGCGTGTGATTCGGAAGTTCGTGCCCCTCGAGCACGGGCAGTTTCTCGATCCAGAGTCGCCGGAGTTGCTGGCCACCGAATGGCGGCTCATGGGAACCGGCTGGTTCGATAAGGTCGACATTCGACTCGAGCGCGGCCAGAAGCCTGGATATGTCGTCCTCATCGTCCACGTCCAAGAGCGCAACACGATCATCATCGAGCAGCTCGTTGCCGGCCTGTCCGAGGGGGTGACGACCACCACCGACCGCTCCCGAAATCTCTCCCCTTGGCTCGGCTTCAAGCTGACGGAGACCAATCTGGCGGGGCTCGGTATTCGATTGTCGGCAACCGCGTTGGCGAGTCAGTTCAACCAAGGCGGTCGGCTAGACCTTAGATATCCGAAGCTGATCAAGGACCGGTGGGGCATTCGATTCGGCACGTTCTTCCTCAATGGGCGAGAGTTCTACGGAGATCAGCCATTGGTGAGCGTCCCCTGCGGCGCGGCTACGTGTCCGGGGACCTCGCTGGTCGATAGCGCGGTGGTCCGGTACCGCCGTGGCGGGTTCATGCTCGGGACCGAAAGGGACATCACCTCGACGCTTCGGTACACGATCGACTGGATCGGCGACATCGTCAGCGTTCTCGAACGTCCTGAGGCTGCCAGCGAAACACGCGGTAACGAGATCAGCCCGATCGAATTCGCAATCGCGGATGGTCACAGCTTCGTGTCGTCGCTCCGTTTCGCCCTGATCTTCGACAAGCGCGACGACCCTGGCATTACGAAAGAGGGCGTGTTTCTGCGCGCCGCCGTGACGGCGGGCACTCGGTTTCTCGGAAGTGATTACGACTACCTCGAGCTCGAAGTGTGGATTCGGCGGTGGTGGCGGCTTCCGTGGAACCACACGATTCGGTTCGGCGCGTTCGGGGGTGTTGCGTTCGGAAACACCCCCTTCTTCTATCTCTTCCATGTGTCGGACCTCACGGATTTGGTCCCATCGCGCTTTCTCGAGATGCAGCTCGACCGACGACGAGCGCCGAACCTGCTGAACACGTCCATTGAGAACAACTACCTCGGAGAGCTCGCTTGGCGTCTCGACGTGGGATACGACGTGCCTGTCTACGAGCGCGTGCGGGACCGCGGTCTTCGCGAGATCGATCTCTACATGCTCATCGGCCTCTATTCGCTGGCCGACCTCCGAGATCAGCGACTCGGGATCGACGGTTATTCCGGCTTCTCACGGTATCCGATGGATCTGACCTTCGATTTTGGGTTCCGATTCGACACTCGGGTTGGCGTTTTCCAAGTCGGCTTCTCGACGTTGCTGGGGTTCATACGGCTGTGAGGTGCTGGCTCGCCGCATCGGTATGGCTGATGGCCGCAAGTGCGAGCGCCCAGGGCGACCTGCCGCTGCGCGACGTGCAGGTGGTGTGGTCGCGCGGCGCTCCGAAGGTGAGCTTTTCGGTCAAAGACCTCGCCAACGAGCGCGTCCGAAAGGAGCTCCGGAGCGCGCTTCGAAAGAGGTTGGTGGTCACCGTGGCCGCACACGTTGGCGGCTCGGCCCGAACCATCGTTCACCGCCAGTTCGGTTGCCACGTCACGCTCGACCTTTGGGAGGACGGATACCTCGTTCGCATCGCGAATCAGACGGAACGGTTGCCCTCGCTCGAAAAAGCGCTCGACCGATGCCTCGTCGTGCAAGGGTTGTTCGTCGGCGAGCCCAAGCGATACGAGTCCTACAAAGGAAAGGAGATCTTCTTCTCGGTCAAAGCCGAGTTCAATCCGATTTCGGACAAGCAATGCCGAGAGCTCATCCGTCCCTCGGGCAATAGCGATCCGATTGGACCGATTACGATAAGCATCGTTCGCCGCCGGATCTGTCGGGCGGAGCGGACCGTCCTTTTCCGGGGCAAGAACGTGCAGGTGCCTCAGTGAGCCGGTTCGAACGCAAGATCCTGTTCGCGATCGGGCTCACGGTCTTCTTGACGCTAGGGGGCAGTATTTTCTTCGCCCAGGGCGCCCTTCGGGAGGTTTACCAAGTCGGCGTGAACGAGAGGTTTGGCCAAGAGCTGGTGCACGGCGTGGAGGCTCGCCGCGACCTGCTCATCGCGCTTCGCGATGGCTCTGAACAGGTGGCGGACGCGATCGGATGGGCCGTCGAGGCCGAGCTCATCGAGACCGCGAGCCCACGCGCGATGGAGGCGCTTCTCGTCGATTTGCTCGCACGCTATCCCGGAGTGCGCGGCATCCGTGTCGCGGAGGGTGATCGACTGTACGCTAACGCCGCCCGCGAGCCCGACCCGAACGGAGAACCGATGCGCGCAACGGTGCGAAACCGGGAGATCACTGCGCGCGGCAGGAACCTTCGCGTCGAGGTCGAGGTCGTCGTTTCCGAGATGTACTTCCAGCGACTGCAAGAGGCGGGCGAAGTTGCGGACGTCTACTCGCGGTTGCAGCGAGAGAGCGCTTCTGTTTCCGACGTGTACGTCTGGGTTTTCGGGGTGCTGGTGTTCCTCGTGGTCGTCGTGGCGTTCTTGATCGGCGCCATCGCTTCGCGCCGCGTAACCCATCGTGTCACGGTGCTCGCCGAAGCGAGTCGGCGCGTCGGCGCTGGCGATCTCACCGTGACCCTGCCGACCGGCGCCACCGACGAGGTGACGGAGCTCACGCAGGCGTTCAACGACATGGTCCGTGATCTGCGCGACTCGAGGACACGGATCGAGTACCTCCAACGGATCAGCGCCTGGCAGGACTTCGCCCGGCGCCTTGCCCACGAGATCAAGAACCCGCTCACGCCCATCCAGCTCGCCGTCCAGGAGATGGACGAAACGTATACCGGCGACGATGCCGGATATCGGGAAAAGCTCGAGCACGCGCGAGCGATCATCGAGGAAGAAGTCGCCACGCTACGTCGGCTCGTCGGCGAATTCAGCGCGTTTGCCAGGCTTCCGCGAGCCGATTTGTCACCGGCCGACCTTTGCGAGTTGATCCGGTCGATTCAAGACTCGGTCCCTGCGATTCTCGAAGATATCGGCGAAGATGGACCCGCGCTGGTCGACGTTCAGGTCAGCTGCGCAACGAAACCCATGCACGTGCGTATGGATCTCATGATGCTCCGGCGTGGGGTCGACAACATCTTGCGCAACGCAATTCAAGCCGTCTACGCCGCCAAGCCGACCGGGGGCGGGCACGTTTTGCTTCGCGCGTATTCGCTCGAAAAGTCGGCGTTCATCGAGGTGCGAGACAATGGCCCCGGCATCGCTCGAGAGGACTGGGAGCGGGTCTTCGACCCCTACTACACCACGAAGGACGAGGGTACCGGCCTTGGCTTGGCCATCGTGAAGAAAGTGGTGCTCGAGCATGGGGGCGAGGTCAGCCTCGATCGCGCGCCCGAGGGAGGCGCGCGTTTTCGGATGGAGCTGCCCCTGATGAGCTCGTCATGATTCGCGCGCTCAGAGACGGTCCGCGACGATGGCCTCAGTGGCTTGCCGCTGGGGCGGTGTTCTTCGTCGTCTACAGCCTGGCGACGCGTACGAACCAACTGCCTCTGGTCGGTCAAGCGGCCCCTGACGTCACGCTTCCGGTCGCGGCCGGAGGCCCGCGTGATGGTCCGCTCAAAGTGAGCCTATCGGACCTCGAGGGTGAGGTCGTGGTGCTCGATTTTTGGGCGAGTTGGTGCACTGCCTGTCGCCGCACCTCGCCGATCCTGAACGAGCTCCACGACGAGTTTGAAGCCGACGACGTGTCGTTCTACGCGATCAATGTCGAGCCGATCGATAGGCAGCGGGTGCAGGCGGCCCATCTCTCGTTTGGGAAGGACTTTCCAACCCTTCACGACCGAGCCGGAACCGCCCAAAAAAGGTATGCCGTCCGGATGCTGCCCACCGTGGTCGTAGTTAGCCGGGACGGGATGGTGACGTGGGCTCGGAGCGGAGTTCCCAGCAAATCCGACCTTCGGAAGGCGATTTCAGAGGCGCTAAACTAGCTGGAATTGCTCACGGTTGACGTCCCTGGGCCGTGCTGTTAGTTTCGCCGGCCGCGTGAGGCCGACGAAAGCGGCCCGCCCGGGGTGGAGGAAAGTCCTTGGTCCAAGCGCTTCAAGGTCCGAGCTTAGAAGAGCGGGTCGCACAGCTTCAGGAGCTGATGGATTCGGCGGGCGAAGACGTGCGCCGAGTTTACCAAGAGCGCTTCGACATCGCGTGGATTTACCACGATAGCGCGCTCGAAGGCGTCGTCTATTCGACGGACGAGCTCAAGTCAGCCATCGACGACGAGTTCGTCACCGAGGCCTCCCTCATCCCCGTGTACGACGAGATTCGAAACCACATGGCGGCGATCGAGATCATTCGCGAGATGGCGACTCGTCGCCGGTTTTCCGTCAACCTCGAGGTGATCAAGAAATTGTTCGCGCAGCTTGCTCCGGAGGAGCTCGAGGGCAAAGGGCCGCCCAAGTACCGAAAGGACATGCCGCTCCACCGGCTGTACTTCCACGAGATCGCGAAGCCCGACAAGATCAGCTATCGGATGCGCCAGCTCGTGCAGTGGCTCTCGGAGCCAGAGACCAAGAAGTTGATGCATCCGATGCGCATCGCCAGCAAGACGCATTATCAGTTGCTGCAGATCTATCCGTTTCCGCGACATAGCGGCAAGGTCGCGCGCCTCGTGATGAACCTGATTCTCATGCGTGCGGGCTTCCCTCCGGTGGTGATTCACGCAACCGAACGACAGCGTTACTACGAGGCGCTGCGGAGCGGCGAAGATGCGACCTCGATCCTCGTCAATCAAGCGCTCGGCGCCGCGATCGAAACCGCGATCCAATACTTCCAAGAAGCCAAATAAAGCCCAGAAAAGGGGACCCCGTAAAACCGACGCTTGGGGTCGCCCACGGGGCTTTGCTGCCCCCTTATCATCGGGGTTGGTTCTCTCGCAGAAACCGCGGAAGCGCAGAGATGACGGCGAGCTGAGCAGCACCGTGGTCGAGCGCTCTGGTCCCGTTTTCTGGGGTGATCCCGCCGATGGCGACGACGGGGCGAGACACCGCCCGACACACTTGCCCAAGCTTCTCGAGTCCAACCACGGGGTCGGGGTTTTCTTTCGTTGCTGTTGCGAAAACCGGTCCAAAGGCGATCCGATCGGCGCCGCTGCGTTCGGCCTCGAGCGCTTGTTCCAGGTTGTGCGTCGACACACCGATGTCGATAGCGCCTACGACCTCACGTGCTTCGGCGATCTGCATATCGTCTTGGCCGAGGTGGAGACCGTCGGCGCCGACCAGCGCTGCGATGTCGGGACGATCGTTTACGACGAAAGCCACGTTTGCGCGCTTGCAGGCGGCATTGAGTTGCTCTGCCATGGCGAGCAGGGCCCGGTCGTCGAGTCGCTTCGCGCGAAGCTGCAACGCCGCGCACCCGAAGCGTAGGGCTCGTTCGGCCAGCTCCACAGGATCGCTCGAAGCCTCCGCGTCGACGATCGCGTAGAGGTGATCACTCCACGGGTTCATTGCGGGTCAGCACGCCGTATAGATCGGGACGGCGGTCCCGAAGGAACTGCCAGTTGTTGCGATATTTGCGGAGCGCCTCGCGGTCGAACGTCGTCTCCGCGATTCCTTCCTCGTTGCGGCCGAGCTCGGCGACTACCTCGCCGCGGTGATCGCTGATGAACGAGCTGCCGTAGAAGGTGAGCGCATCCTCGACGCCGATACGGTTGGCGGCCGCCACGGGCATCGCGTTGGCCACCGCGTGCCCAAGCATCACGCGCCTCCACGGATCTCTGCTGTCTTCGTTGGGCGTCGCCGGCTCGGTGCCGATCGCGGTCGGATAAAGGAGCAGCTCGGCGCCCAGCAGTGCCATCGCGCGCGCCGCCTCGGGGAACCATTGGTCCCAGCAGACGCCAACCCCGAGCCGGCCGTGCTTCGTGTTCCAGACCCGGAACCCCGTGTTTCCTGCGCGAAAATAGAACTTCTCTTCGTACCCCGGGCCATCCGGGATGTGGCTCTTTCGATAGACTCCGAGTTGGCTTCCATCGGCATCGACGACCACCAGGCTGTTGTAGCGAGCCCCGTCCGCTTCCTCGAAGAACGAGATCGGAAGGACGACGCCAACCTCTTTGGCAAGTCGCTGCATCCGTTGGATCGTCGGGTGTCCTTCAACCGGTGCGGCGAGGTCGAAGGCGGCCTCATCCTTGACCTGCGGGAAGTACGGTCCTTCGAAGAGCTCCGGCGTGAGGACGATGCGTGCGCCTCGGTTGGCCGCCTCCCGAACTAACGTCTCGATCCGTGAGACATTCTCGTCCCGCGACGCTCGAAGCTCGCATTGGACGACCGCGATCTGGAGTCGTGAGTCGGTCATGGCGCCGCAGGTTGGGGTTGGGTAACGCAGTGAAACGCCCCGCCACCCCATAGCAGGTCCCGCGCAGGAAGGCCGACCACCGCACGGCTCGGAAACGCGGCGGCGAGCGCGTCATGCGCTTCCCTGTCCTCCGGCACGCCGTAGAGCGGCAGGATCACCGCTTCATTGGCGATGTAGAAGTTGCAATAGGTCGCCGGAAGAGGAGCCCCTTCGGACGCGAAAACCGCACCCGGCGAAGGCAGCGTGAGCACGGTCAAACCGGTCTCTCGTAAGGAGGCTTCGATCGAGCGTGTCACCTCGGTGTTGGGGCCCTCCGTGCCGGCGCGGGTGCACATCACGGTGTCCGGCGCGACGAAGCGCGCGATCATGTCGACATGACCATCGGTGTGGTCGTGACTCAGGCCGCGTTCGAGCCAGATGAGTCGTTCCATCTCCACCAACGAGGAGACCGCGTCCTCTAGCCCGGCGCGATCTAGGCCAGGGTTTCGATTGTCGTTGAGTGCACAGGACTCCGTCGTGATGAGTGTGCCTCGGCCATCGAACTCGAGAGCACCGCCTTCGAGGATGAGATCGCTCGAAAAACGCTTCACCTGAAGGTGTTCGATCAGCCATCGTCCGACCTCGGCGTCAAACGGGATATCGAACTTTCGGCCCCAACCGTTGAACCGGAAACCGAGGGCGCCGAGGGCCCCACCTGGGGTGTGCCCGAGAAGCGGGAGCGTGTCGCGAACCCAGCAGTCACCGTAGTCGGCAGTCACGTAGTCGATGTCGCTCGAGGCGCCGATCCGTTTGCGCGCGGCGTCGGCGATCTCGTCGTCCTTGACGAGCAAGCGCACCGGCTCCTTGCCCGCCTCCGCGATGGTTCTACAGAGCGCGGCGATCGAGCATTGTGCCGCTTCGAGATTGGACTGCCATTCCTCCGCTGAGTATGGAAACGCGAGCCAACAGCACTCGTGGCGCTCCCACTCGGCTGGAATCCGAAGCGGCCCTTTCATCGACGGATCCTACCACGCAAGGACTTCCTGCTCACCGAATCGCGCGACCATCCGGTCCACGTGGGCCAGGAACGCCTGCTGGCGTCGTGTCAGTCCGTCGAGCTGCTTTTCGTTCAAGACGGGCGCCAACGGATCTTTGGCGAGGCGCTTTTTGAACCGCTCGACATCGAGGTTTCGAACGGCCTCCACGGTCGAGCGGCGAAAACGCTGTAGGGCTTTGAGTCGCGCTTCCATCAAGCCGAGACGCTGCTCGCCGGGCCAAAAGCCCGCCCCATTGTCGAGATAAATCAGGGGGCCCTCTTTTCCAAGCGTCCGAACGTTCGTGAAGTTCCCGCCCCAACGGTCGACATTTTGAGTGAGATAGTCGAAGACGATCATGTCGGACAGCTCGGCGGCGCGCTGATCGGTGTCTGGCGTCCCCGCGAGCGGTCGGCTCGGATCGGTGGCTTCCCGTACGCCGGGTCTTCCATTGAGGTCGGACCGGTAGTCGACGGGTCGTTGATAAGGGGTAATCGGGAGCGTCTTTTGGACTCGAACCCATCGCTCCCATCGTCGACCCAGCTTCAACCGCTCGAGTGGACCGGGAATCCACCACACGAACGCCCCCTCGATGGTTCCGTCCTTCTCGATCTCGAGCTCTCGGATCCGCTTGTCGTGGCCGGCGGCTTTCTCGAGCTCCGCCCACGCGAACGCCCTTCCGGTCGTCGGGGGAACCCGTCCGAGTCCGAGCTCACGATCCAAGTAGTAAGCGGCGACCTCGGAGTACCAGTGGGCCGCCGAGAAGTGCTGCTTCGGTTTGAAGTAGCCCTGGGTGCCGTCCTCGAGCGTGATCTTGAACGCCAGGCTGCGCCCGCCCTTGCCCTTTTTCACCGACGCGATCTTCTCGGAACGGAGCCCCTCGATCCGCGGGCCGTCGGGCTCCCCCAAGAACCCGGGCGCGAGGCTCTGACCGACACCCAGAAAGGGCCACAGCAACACCACCGTGACCATGGGCAAAACGATGCGTGGCACTCGGCGAAGACTAGTCGCTGGGGCCCCCCACGCGCCAATCCTTTGCTTCCCCGCCGCCGCCAATTCTAGGCGCTAGGGCCCTTCGAGAACCTCGATGTATCGGTCGCGGAGCCTGCGGATCTCCTCATCGAGGGTGTCGAGGGTCCAGTCGGATGTATCGACGGGTGGGAGGACCACCGACTCGATGACGGCAGGGCGCACGATGGCTGCGCCTTTCGGCAGGGCGTCGAGCACGTTGCGGAACACGACGGGGACGATAGGTACGCGAGCTTGCATGGCCAGTCGGAAGGCCCCCTTCTTGAACGGGCCCAGCGTCGGGGTCGTCGAACGGGTACCTTCGGGGGCGATGATCAAGGAGCGGCCGTGACGAAGGGCTTCCACTGCGGGCGCCAGGGCCTCGATGGCTTTTGCGGTGTTTGATCGATCGACGAATACGACCCCTGCTGCGCTGAAGAGGGGACCGAAAATCGGGTTGTGACGGAGCTCCTGTTTGCCGATCCCCGTGAAATCTTTGCGGAGAAGCTTGAGCATCAGCACGAGCTCGAGTCCGCTTTGATGGTTGAAGGTGAATACCGCCGGACGATGTGACCACAGATGCTCCTCCCCATCGACGCGAAGATCGATCCCTGCGGCCGAGGCCGCGAGATCGCCCCAGACGGAGCCCATGACGTTGACCGCCTCGCGCTTCGAACGGTTCAGCAGACCTGCAGCCACGCCAAACGCCACCGAAGGTACAAGGGCGCCGTAGATCAGACCGGTGCGAACGACGTCACCTAGGGTCGGCATTCCGCGGCTCGTGAAGCGACGGACCGGCCAACGTCTTTCCTTGGCGATCTGCGCGAGCTGTCGCGTGGGATTGAGGGGACGCGGACGGCCTACGAGCTCGAAAAGAGGAAGGTCGTCGTGGCTATCGGAGTAGAAATAGCTCTCCTCGAGATCGAGGTCGTACTCCGAGGTGAGGCTCCGCGCGGCGGTCGCTTTGCCTTCACCGTGGCAGGTCGGCCGCACGACCTCGCCGGTTAGGATCCCATCTTTGACGCCGAGCTTCGTGTACAGGACACGCTCGATACCGAGCTCTCGAGCAACCGGGTCCGCCTGGTAGCGGGTAGCGGAGGTGATGATTGCGACCGTGTGTCCCCGCTCCTGATGCGCCTTCACCAGGGCGCGGGACTCCGGATAGATCTGGGTCGCGAGGTGCTTGTCGAAGGCATGCTGACCAGCTTCCTCGAGAACGGATTCGTCCATGCCGCGGTAGACCGCTGATGTCGCAGAGATGAACGCCGAGAAACCCGTTCGTCCGAGCGCAAAGGAGAGCGTCGCGCGGAGGGAGTCAGCGAGGTCCTTTGGCGACATGCGACCGGAAGCAATTTGGTCGCGTGTGAAGGCCGTCGCCGAGAAACCCGCAAAGAGAGTCTGATCCAGATCGAAGAAGGCCCCCACGTTCGGACCCGACGGCCCGGTTCGAATCTCTTGAGTGAGTTGCTCGTGGAGGGTCATGCGCGCGGGGACACTACATGGTTTCACCCACGAGATCGATCTCGAGTCCCGTGCCTCGATTCCTGGCTGCGTCGTAGATCGTGCGGGCGAGGGCCACGTCTTGAATGGCGAGCCCCGTCGAGTCGAACACCGTCGTCGTCTCGGGCGCTGGTTTCGAGAGCTTTCCGGCGACGACTTCACCGAGCGTGCCGGCGATCTCGTCAACCGTGAAATCCCCCTCGCTCAGCGGCACGTTGATCTCGCCGCTAGCCATCGCTTGGTGAATGTCATCGATATACACGGCAGCGCGTTTCAAGACCTCGGTGAAGAGCTCTTGCTTGCCGGGTGCATCGGCGCCCATCGCGTTGATGTGTGCTCCAGGCCGTATCCATTGTGGCTCCATGAACGGAGCTCGCGACGGGGTCGCCGTACAAATGATGTCGGCGCCGGCCGCTTCTTTCAAGCTCACGACCCTACCTCCAACTTCATCGGCGAGCTTGCGGGCGGTGCTCTCGTTTCGATCGTAGACGAACGGTTCGAAGGACTCGTAGATTACACGGTGCGCGTCGTGCAGTGTCCGCGCCTGCACCCCTGCGCCGACGAAGCTGATCGTGACCGGCCCGCCCGATGCGAGATACTTCGACGCGACAGCACCGGCGGCGCCCGTGCGGAGCGCGGTGAGCAGGGTGCCGTCCATGATCGCGAGCGGAAATGCGTTTGCGGGGTCGTTCAACACAAACACCCCCATGACCGTGGGGAGGCCGTATTCCTTGCGATTCTGCGCATGTACGTTGACCCATTTGATCCCCGCCGAGTTGCCGAGCCGGGACGGCATCGCGCGAAAGTCGCCTTGGTGGTCTTCGATGGACAAGTAGACCTTGGGTGGCATCGACCCCTCGCCGCGTCCGACTGCGGCGAATGCGCGCTCCACCGCGTCCACCGCGAGTTCCATGGTCACTACGTGCTCAACATCCGCTCGCGTCAGGACGAGAGTCTTCATGATTTCACTTTACCCCCATGATCCGAGCTGGAACACTTTGTTTGGCTTAGCTCTTCCGGTATAGTCCGCCGAACTCATGCCGACCAGACAGTTGACTGTAATCGGCGATATCTGGTACCTCGGGCGCCATGCCGGAACATGATGTCGTGATCATAGGGGGCGGTGGCGCAGGATTGCGCGCTGCCATCGCGGTTGCGGAAGTCGACCCGTCGCTCGATGTCGCCCTGGTAAGCAAGGTCTATCCCATGCGCAGCCACACCGTCGCGGCCGAAGGGGGAGCCGCCGCCGTGCTGCAGGAGAATGATAGCTTAGACGATCATGCTCTCGATACCATCTCCGGAGGGGATTGGCTCGTCGACCAGGACGCCGTGGAGCTCTTCGTGAGGGAGGCTCCTCTGGAGATGACGCAAATGGAGCACTGGGGGTGCCCCTGGAGCCGTGAGCCGAGCGGCAAAGTAGCCGTGCGGCCCTTTGGTGGCATGAAAATCGAACGGACCTGGTTCGCTGCCGACAAGACCGGCTTCCATATGCTCCACACCCTCTTTCAAACGTCGCTGAAGTACGACAATGTCACGCCGTATGACGAGTGGTTTGTCACTCGCTTGTTGATTGAAGACGGACGTTGCCAAGGCGTGGCTGCCGTCGAGTTGCAGACCGGACGGGTCGTGGTGATTGCCGCTCGGGCAGTCATCCTTTGCACTGGGGGAGCCGGACGTGTCTTCCCCTTCACGACGAATGGGGCCATCAAAACGGGCGACGGCATGGCAATGGCCTACCGGGCCGGCGTGGCGCTGAAGGACATGGAGTTTGTCCAATACCACCCTACCGGACTGCCTGGCACAGGGATACTGATCACCGAGGCCGCCCGCGGCGAAGGTGGCATCCTGGTCAACACGGACGGCTATCGCTACCTGCAGGACTACGACCTCGGCACCCCGGTCGAGATCACAGATCCGCGACATCCCGTCAAAAAGAGCATGGAGCTCGGCCCTCGCGACCGACTGAGCCAGGCGTTCATGAAGGAGAGGGAGCGCGGACGTACCATCCCCGGCCCCGAGGGCGACGTGGTCC
>JAPUKT010000465.1 GCA_027295555.1 Deltaproteobacteria bacterium | reverse complement strand
AGCGCGGCGTGGTACGCGCTTTCCCCGAGCCAGACATCGAAGTCGACACCGAGCTCCGCGTACACGGCGTCGAGTGTGCGTCGGCTGACCTCGAGGAAATGCTCCCAGAGCGTGCGGTTGTCGGGATCCCCCGCCTGAAGTTTCACGAGCTCGGCTCGGGCTTGCTCGGCGAAGGCTTCTTCGTTTCCCGCGCGCTCGGAGGCGAGCTTGTAGACGCGCTCTAACTCGGTGATCGGTTCACGCTCGAGCGCTTCTTCGGAGCCCCATTCGCGCATCCCCACGATGAGAAGCCCGAACTGGGTTCCCCAGTCGCCGAGGTGATTGTCGCGGATCACGGAGTGGCCCATGAACGCCAAGATCCGCGAGATCGCGTCGCCGATGATCGTCGAGCGAAGGTGTCCGACGTGCATTTGCTTGGCGATGTTGGGGCCGGAGAAGTCGACGACGATCTTCGAGGGCTGCTCGACCGCGGGCACGCCGTCGCGCTCTTGGTCGCGAAGCGTATCGGTGAGGAGCGAGGCGATCCACTGCGGCGCGAGGTGGATGTTGACGAACCCGGGGCCCGCGACCTCCGCCTTTTCGACCGCGTCGAGCTCGACGAGAGCCTTGGCGATCGGCTCGGCGATCTCGCGGGGAGGCTTCTTGAGCTCTTTGCCGAGGGGCATCGCTCCGTTGAGCTGGAAGTCCCCGAATTTCGGGTCCTGCGTCGGACGAACGATCGCCGGCCGGGGCTCTCCGAGTCGTAGGGCGGTTTCGATGGCCTGAGAGCCGAGAGACTCCAGGTAGCGCTCGAGGAGCATGGCGGAGGGATACGCTAAGGGCAGCGTCAGTGCCAGCGTCAACGCCAGCGTCAGTGCCAGCGAAACGACTACCTCGTCACCTAGGCCTTCTTAGCCTGGCATTCCGGACAGATCCCATACAGCTCGAGCTTGTGTCGAACGAGCTTGAAGCCGTACTTGTTTGCGACCTGGTCCTGGAGATTTTCGATATTGTCCTCTTCGAACTCGATGATCTTTTCGCACTCGATGCAGATCAAATGGTCGTGGTGCTCGTCTGCCCAGGCGACTTCATAGCGGGAGAGGCCGTCCCCGAAATGCCGCTCGTAGGCGAGCCCACACTCTTTGAGCAGCTTGAGTGTGCGGTAGACCGTGGCGTAGCCGATCTTCGGCTCTTCCGCGCGCACTTGCTCGAGCAAGTCCTCGATGGTGAGGTGCCCCTGACTCGAGAAAAACATCTCAGTCACGACACGCCGCTGCCCGGTCGACCGCAGACCGTGACGGGCCATGTACTCGTTCAAACGAGCACGCAGCTGCTCGAGATCGCGTTCCACGTGGGCTTCCATTCGCGCTCTGTACCCCAGACCTTCCTAAGGTAACATCCGGGTCTTGTCCATCCCCGCTGAAAAGCAACGCCGTGATTTCCAGCGTTTCGCATGGCCCGCGCGCATCGCGCCGTTGGCGGTTGCGGGGATCCTCGCCGCCCTTTGGTTGAGTGAAGCGCCGGACCCCGCGATCGGTTTCTCGCTCAGTGGTCCGAGCGTGGTCGCGCCCGGCACGAAAGTCGCGCTCCGCGCTTGGCACTTGACCGACCACGGCGTCGATGCACCGCCGACGGTGATCGAGCTCAAGGACGGAAGCGGTGCGCTGATCTCGACGACGACCATGACAACGTCCCTTGCGGAGGGTTTGGAAGGTGAGGTTTCGTTGCCGGACGACATCGAAGGCACCGCCTTTTTCGTCGCGCGAACCGACATCGACGAAAACGAGGTGTCGTTGACGTATAGCGTTTCGGTCGAGCCCGAGGATGCTTTGCGCGCCTACCAACCCGGACGCGAAACGAGCCCGTTTCAGGTCTATGAGCTCGGGCCACTGCGCGTCGTCGATGCCGAGGCCGCGCCTGAGGAGCTCGACCCGAGGATTGAAGGTGGCGCGTGCATTCCCGAGCTCCCTTGTTGGCTTTCGGTTTGGGTCGGCGAGAAGGCGGCCCGTGTGCGCGTGCATTCGATTGCAGGGGTGCGTTTCGAGGAGACGCTCATCGGTCCAACCCAAGGCTTCCTACGGTTTCCGTTGGTGGTGGCAGGGAACGAGGCGCGCATCGAGGTGCAGGCGCTGGGCCCCGACGACCAGGTCGTGGCCTCGCGAGAGGTGCGGCTTCCCGTGGTCCCGGGGGGTATCAGTGCGCGCGCATCGGTGGAGGGCAGGCGCGTGCGTATCGAGTGGGATGAGCTGGGCGGCAGCGGGCCTGTACTGGTCGACGCATACCGCGGCAATCATTGGACCTACGCGTTTTCCGTGACCCCTGATGAGCCTTGGTTGCCGCTTCCATTGGACCCTGGTGTGTGGCGGCTTCAGGTGCGCGCCGACCTCTTTTCCAGAAACACGGCGGGGGTCACCCACGTGGTGATTCCCGAGGCCGGGGGGAGCGCCGTGCTCCAGGTCGCCGCCCAGGCGGTGCTTGCCGACGCGCAACGCGAGGGACTCGATCCGATCGCGATGGCGGTCGTCGATGGCGAGGTGCCTTCGGATCAAACCGAGGATGCGATCCGTGCGCTCTTCGGCCCGCGCAACTTCGGTGTCGTGTCTCTCGCCGGGGTGGTGTCCCGCGTGGAAATGGACCCGGGTCAGAGGCGGCGCGAGCTCATGCGTTGGATCGCCGCCGCAATCATCCTCGCCATTGGACTGTTGGTCAGCCTCGCCCTGTTGCGGCTCGAGCTCCTCGCACAGGCACGCGCCCGAGAGTTGCTCGAA
>JAPUKT010000464.1 GCA_027295555.1 Deltaproteobacteria bacterium | reverse complement strand
GCTCGTCGACGCCGACAGCGAATACGACGCGATGTGGCAAGAAACCAACGCCGGGTACGCGTTCTTCTTCGACACCTTCTTCGTAGGCTCGTGCCCGGAGGAAGCGTCTCACCTTCCGTGCCTGGGCCGGGACGACTATGCGGACCTCATCTTCCGGCAAAGCGATGTCCACGTGGCGGTCCTGTCGACGTTTCCTGCGCTGACCTGCGAGCAGGCGGAACGCATCGGCTATCCGGTTCCATCGGGTATCTGCGGCGAGCCCTTCCCCAACCAGGCGATCGCGGATACCCGCGACATCATCAACGAAGCAGTGGGCTCGCAAAGGGTGATCGCGCATTCGGCGGTAGTGCCCAACGCTTCCAGCCACTTGAGCGCGGCGGACAAAGACCGCTGGGTTCAGGAGACAATGCGTGGCATGGAAAACGCCGTCAACGAGGCAGGGATTCGAGCGTGGAAATGCTACACGCCGTTTGGGCCGCTCCCCAATGAGGTGATCAAGGATCTCCAGCAAAGCCAAATTCTAACCGGGCTCATTGACGGCTCGATCCTGGCTGAGGGCTTTCGGCTCGACGACGAGTACGGTCAAGCGATGATCGAACAAGCCCGCAATCTCGGCACTCCTCTGATCAATGTGCACAAGGGTGTCCCCATCCTGTCCTTCAATCCCGAACACGGAAGTGCGAGTGATATCGGTCGAGTCGCGACCACGTATCCGGATGTTACCTTCGTGGTCTACCACTCCGCGCTCAACTTCAACATGGCTTCGACCGATTCCGTGGTGGAGGGGCCCTACAACCCCGAGGACTGGGGCCCGAATGACGACCCACTCGGCATCAACAGCATGATCCATTCCGTGGTCGTCAACGGCCTCTCCGCCGAAGGCAAAGGGTCAGACTACGTCAGCAATGTTGTCGCCGAGCTGGGCGGCCCAGGCAGGCGCACGGTGACCAACCCCGACCAAGGCACGCACATCATTGGAAAGCTTCTCAAGTACATTGGCGAAAACAACATCGTGTGGGGCACCGACGCGATTTGGGGCGGGAGTCCGCAGGCGCTGATGCAAGCCTTTTTCGCGTTCGAGATGGACGAGGCGGTTGCGGAGGCCAATGGGTATCCGATGCTCACGGCTGCGATCAAAGCAAAGATCCTGGGCCTCAATGCGGCCCGTATCTATGGTGTCGACCCCAACGCGGTACTAGGCGACCTTGCCGACGATGCATTTGCTCGCGCGAGGCGCGAATACAAAGACATGATGGCGCGCGCCCCGGTACCTCTCCGCCCGAATCAGGTCTACAAGGGGCCGCGATCGAGGCGCGACTTCTTCAAACTTTGGGCGAAGAGTCCCAACTACCCTGGGTAGCGCTTCGGCGGGCGTGCCATGCCTGCGTTTCTGGTTGCCATCACCGCCCTACGGCGGATACCGTCCTCGATCCGACCCAAGGAGGACCCCATGTACCTGGTGACCGGAGCCACTGGCTTCATCGGCAAGCATCTGATCGACGTGCTCGTTCGTCGTGATCAACCGATCCATTGTCTCGTCCGACCGTCGTCGGTCGGGCGGTTCAGGGAGCTCATCGATCAACGATGGGCCTCGGCGAGCTCGCGTATCTCGATCGTAGAAGGGGATATCGGCCAGGACCGCTGCGGTGTTTCGGACGGGATGATCGCGGAGCTTCGCGGCCGGGCGAAGCATCTCTTTCACCTTGCTGCGCTATACGACATGAGCGCGAGCCTCGAAGAGAGTGAACGGGCCAATGTAGAGGGCACGCGCCACGCATGTCAGCTCGCCGAAGCACTCGACGCGACGCTGCACCACGTGAGCTCCATTGCGGTGGCAGGAGACCACAAAGGCTTCTTCCGCGAGGACATGTTCGACGAGGGCCAAAAGCACAAGCATCCCTATTTCAAGACGAAGTTCCTCGCCGAGAAGCTCGTTCGAGAGGAATGTCGGGCCCCGTACCGCATCTACCGACCTGGAGTCGTCGTCGGTTCTTCGAAAGATGGCGAGGCCGACAAGATCGACGGCATCTACTACGGCTTCAAATCGATTCAGCGCCTTCGACATCTACTGCCGGAGTGGCTGCCGCTCATTGGCTTCGAGGGGGCCGAGCTTCACCTCGTCCCGGTCGACTACGTCGCGCGCGCGATGGACGAGATCGCGCACCAAGACGCGCCGAACGGAGCCACGTTTCACCTCGTCGATCCGAAACCAAAGAGCTTCGGCGAGGCGGTCAACATCTTGTGTAAGGCCGCACACGCACCGCGCTTCAGCGCTCGCATCGACCCGCGCGTCCTGAACCTCATCCCACCTGGCGTCGGGGCGCTGCTCAGTGCGATGCCCGCGGTGAAGTCGGCCCGTAACGAGCTGATGGCTGAGCTGGGCATCCCGGATTCTGTGCTCCCCTACGTGAATTGGCGCTCGTCCTTTGATGCGCGGGACACGCAGCGGGCGCTCGAAGGCACCGGGATCGAATGCCCACCGCTCGAGGACTACGCCTGGAGGCTCTGGGACTACTGGGAGCGCCACATGGACCCCGACCTGTTCAAGGACCGCACGCTTCGCGGGCGTATCGAGGGCAAGATCGCCATGGTGACAGGCGCCTCGAGCGGTATCGGCAAGGCCGTTGCGCTCCGATTGGGTGACGCCGGAGCGAAAGTGCTTCTCGTCGCTAGGTCTCGAGAGAAACTCGAGGAAACGCGGCAGGTGATCGAGGATCGCGGAGGCGAGGCCGTCATTTACACGTGTGATCTTGCGGAAACGGACGATGCGGACCGTCTGGTTCGGGAAGTGCTCGATACCCATGGGCACGTCGACTTGCTCGTCAACAACGCCGGACGTTCCATTCGACGAAGTGTCGCGTACTCCTGCGACCGATTTCACGACTTCGAGCGCACTATGTCGCTCAACTACTTCGGTTCGCTGAAGTTGATCCTCGGACTGTTGCCGGTGATGCGCGAGCGAAAGAGTGGACAGATCGTCAACATCTCGAGTATCGGCGTTCAGTCGAACGCACCGCGGTTCAGAGCGTACGGCGCAAGCAAGGCGGCACTCGATGCGTTTAGTCGGTCGCTCGCGAGTGAGGTTATCGCGGACGGCATCTACGTGACGACGATCTATATGCCGTTGGTGAAGACGCCGATGATCGCGCCGACCAAGTTCTATGAATCGCTTCCGACACGGACACCGCAGGAAGCCGCGGACATGATCATCGACGGCATCATCAACCGGAA
>JAPUKT010000463.1 GCA_027295555.1 Deltaproteobacteria bacterium | reverse complement strand
GGATGTTCCTCTAGGAGCCTTCTTGTCAGGAGGTATCGACTCGACACTAATCGTGGGGCTCATGCGCGAGCGCATGGAAGGTCGGGTCAAGACGTTTTCGTTGGGATTTGCCGACGACCCGACGTACGACGAGACGAGGTTCGCGCGGATCGCGTCTGCGGAATTTGGCACGGATCACACGGAGTTCATCGTGGATGCTGATTCGGTCGAGCTCGTGGATGAACTCGTTCAGGCCTATGACCAGCCATTCGGCGATTCGTCCGCCATCCCCACGCACATCGTCTCTCGCCTCACTAAGGAGCACGTGACGGTGGCGCTCACCGGTGACGGTGGAGATGAAATGTTCGGTGGTTATCCGCGTTTCTTAGGCATGGCGTTCGCTGAACGGATGCCGCGGGCTGTGGCAGCGGTGGGCTCAGCGTTGGGCCGTCGCTTGCCGTATCACCCCGATTTTCGCCACTCGTCGCGTCGCTTCACGCGTTTCTTCGAGGCTGCGGCATTGCCTGCGGAGGAGCGCATGTTGCGGTGGATCGGTTTCTTCCCTGATTCGGCTGGGGAGCTTCTGCTTTCGGAGAGGAGTCGGTCGCCCCGCCGTGAAGTCCTTCAGAGTTTCCGATCGCCTTGGCAGCGAGCCGACGGGCAGACCGGATTCACGCGCGCTCTGGCCTTGAACTTCGAGACGTACTTGCCGGAGGACTTGCTGGTGAAGGCCGATCGCTGCTCGATGGCTCACGGTCTGGAACTCCGCTCACCGTTCCTCGACACGGCGGTGATGGAGTTCGCGGCGGGGCTGCCCGACCGTCTTCGGTTCCGTGGGGCCCGTGCCAAGAGCCTCAAGTGGCTTCTTCGACACGCTTTCGCCGACCTCTTGCCCGAATCGATTATCAGTCGTGGCAAGATGGGCTTCGGGGTACCGCTCCCCACCTGGTTTCGAAATCAGTGGCGGCCCTTGTTCGAGGACCGGGTCCTTGCACGTGATGCTCATCTCTTCGAGTGGATCCGGAGAGAGCCGGTAGAGGACATCTGGAAAGCTCACCAGGGTGGAGGCATCGACCACGGCCACAAGCTCTGGTCGCTCTTGACGCTCGAGACCTGGCTGCGGCAGCGGACATGAGTCGCGTGCTTTTCGTCGCGTCGCACCGAAAAGACCGAGCGCCCGGGCAGCGCTTTCGGTTCGAGCAATACATGGCGTATTTGGGCGCGAACGGCTTCGAGTCGAAGTTGAGCTACCTCGTCTCCGAACGGGATGACGCGATTCTATACAAGCCGGGCCACTACCTGGACAAAGTCGGATTTACGCTGAGGAGCCGCCGGATCCGGGCCCAAGATGCCCGGCGACTCGACGATTTCGACATCATCTTCGTGCAGCGTGAAGCGCTCATGACGCGTAGCACCAGCTTCGAACGGCGTGCCGCGAAGAGTCGGGCCAAGCTCATCTTCGACTTCGATGACTCGATCTGGCTCAGCAACGTCTCCGAGGCCAACCGCTTCTTCCGTTGGATGAAGAACCCCGAAAAGACTCCGACGCTTATCGAGCTAGCCGACGTTGTGTTCGCCGGCAATCGATACCTCGCCGACTACGCGACCAGGTTCAACACCAACGTCGAGATCGTTCCCACTACTATCGACACGGATGAGTACCGGTGCGTGGCTCGCCCATCCGGGGGTGAGGCCGCGCGCGGTCGTGAGGCTGTGTGCATCGGCTGGAGCGGGAGCATCACTACGATCCAACACTTCGAGCTCGCGATACCGTTTCTGCGCGCGATTAAGCACAAGTACGGCCATCGAGTGGGTTTCAAGGTCATAGGCGACGAGAACTACCGAAACGAAGAGCTCGGTATCGTTGGCCAAGCGTGGAGCCGAGCGAGCGAGGTGAGGGAGCTTTGCGCGATCGACATCGGTATCATGCCGCTTCCCGACGATGAGTGGGCACGCGGGAAGTGCGGTCTGAAAGGGCTACAATACATGGCGCTCGGCATTCCCACCGTGATGTCGCCCGTGGGGGTGAACTCCGAAATCGTCGACGATGGACGGAACGGCTTTCTTGCACTGGATCGTGAGGGATGGGTAGAGAAGATCTCGCGCCTGATCGAGGACGCCGAACTGCGGAAGGCGTTGGGGGTCGAGGCGCGTCGCACCGTAGTCGAGCGTTATTCGGTCTTGTCACAGCGAGATGACTATCTGGCGCATTTTCTCGCGTTGTTGAACGCTTGATTGGTGGGCCGCTCATTGACCATGAAGGGCAACGTATGGCGAAATCTCTCGTAACAGGCGGAGCCGGCTTCATCGGCGCCCACGTCACCAACGACCTCATCAGCATGGGGCACCAGGTAGTAGTACTCGACGATCTCAGCGGCGGCTTCCGCGACAACGTCCACCCCGAAGCAACATTCATTCAGGGCTCCATCACCGATGTCGAGCTCATCGAGCGTCTCTTCCAGGAGCACGACTTCGACTACGTATACCACCTAGCGGCCTACGCCGCCGAGGGGCTCAGCCACTTCATCCGCAGATTCAACTACGAGAACAACCTCATCGGGAGCGTGAACCTCATCAATGCGAGTATCAAGCACGACATCGAGTGCTTCGTATTCACGTCCTCGATCGCCGTTTATGGTGCGCTCGAGCCCCCGATGAGGGAGGACCAGTTTCCGCATCCAGAGGATCCGTACGGAGTGGCGAAGTTCGCCGTGGAACAGGACTTGAGGGCG
>JAPUKT010000462.1 GCA_027295555.1 Deltaproteobacteria bacterium | reverse complement strand
CGCGATGAAACTTTCAGCGGGATTCAGGGCCTGAGGAAGCTCCTCCAAGGCGAAGTACTCTGTCCACTCGTAGTCCCCGGCGCCGATGAGAGGCAACCAAGGTGGTGCCGCCCCGTCGAGATTGGTCGCCCAAGTCCGCTTCGGGAGGCGGTTGTACGGGAACCACCCGATGTTGCCTTCGGGATCGGACACGACCATGTTCTGGCCGAACGAGGTGCTGCCCTCGAACGCGATACGTGCTTCTTCGACGCTGGCGGCCCTGCCGAGGTCTGTGAAAACGTTGGCGTCGGTGTCTATGTCGTTGCCGGTCCATCGAAGCGTAACCGCTGTGCCGTTCTCGACGTCGATCTCGCGTACCGCGCCGTGGTGCGGCACGAACAGGAGCTCTCGTTCTTCGGTGCTTCCGTCGTTGAACGCGATGGTGAACGGAACTCGCGTGAAGGGGACCTCCGCCCCCTGGAACATGACCCCGGTCGGGTTCCCGCTCCCGTCGGTCACGAGCTCTTCGAGGTACACGTCACTAAAGTCCATCACGGTGGTCGTGAAGCCCCATGCAATGCGCTCGTTCTGCCCGATGAGCACCCACGGAACGCCCGCAAAGGTCATCCCGGCCGTGTGGATCTCGCCGCTTCCGTTCGTTTTGGCATCGAGGTTCGCGAGGTACCAGGTCGCCGGCTGCGTCATCCCGAGGTGTGGGTCGTTCGAAAGCAACGCATTGCCACCCGTGGTGAGCCCTGGCGCCACGACCCAGCTATTGGATCCCACCTCGGCCCCGATCTGGCGCGCGCCGAGGGCCATCTGCCTCACTTCCTCGGTCGCCGTCAATCGAGCGCTGAGCTTTTGGAGCGCAGGAATGAAGTTTCTGCCGGGTGCACGCGGGATCGAACGCGACGCCAGATTCGCCGCCCCCCGTTTCGGCACTAGCGCGGCCGCGGGCGAGGGTGGCTGCCATCCCGGAGGAAGGATCGAAGAATCCTTGAGAGGACGGCGACTCCAAAGGTCCGAAAACTTGTCGTCGGCGCCGATCGCGGCGCGCGCAAGCCCCGCGTTGACCTGGGCACCCTCATCGTTCGTCAGGGTTTCGACCAATGCAAGGACGGTCGCGAGACAATCATCGGGGGTCCACTCTGGGACACGGTCGGGGCCGTAGTCGAGTAGAACGCTCGAAAACTCGAGCGGGAAGACGGCACCGTTTTCGCCGGTTTGGACGTCCGCAATCCACTGGTTGACGCCGGCGCTATAGGCCTCGAACAGGGCCAAAGTCTTGGGGCTCGACTGCTCTCGAAGAAACTGCTCCGCGGGTTGCCCGTCTCGCGTCGAGAAGAGAGCCCGTGCATCTGCCGCCACCCCGGCCACATTGAGAATCTCCGCAAGCCCTTTCGGAAGGAGGTCGGCCAGCCGTCCCGTTGAGAACCGCCGCCGGATGTCCATCTGCACGAAGCGATCGAAGGCGTGATAGTAGCCAAGCACCATCGCGCAGTCTTCGTCGGTCGCGCAATCGGCATTCAGGATGCCGTACTCATCGAAGTAAGCGGTCGCGTCCGGCGGCCATTCGAGGTCTCCTCCGGTGCCTGCTGTGCCGCCGCCGCTACTGTCGTTGCCGCAGCCGGCTGTGAAAAGGACAAGGACCGAGAAACAAAGAACCAATCGACGCATGGAAGACCTCGTAGGGTAAGAACCGCGAGACCATAACCTTTCACCCCGCAAATGGTAAGGTGCCGCTCAAGGAGGTTCCATGAGGCAGATTTGGGTCGTGTTTTCGTTGGGAGCACTGGTCGCGTGCAGCAGCACCGTACCCATGGCCCCCCAAAGGTCCCCGCACTTCGACCCGGTGAGCGCCAACCTCCAACTCGGCGGCACCGTGTACGCCTACTTCGACATCGATGGAGACGCCGAGCGCGCCGCGGATTTCTTCATTTCGCTTCTTCGTGATCTGCCCGCACTCGAAGCCCCGGGCGCCTCTCAGCCGCTGAACGCCACGAGCCTCGTTCGGGTGCTCGGCCTGGACAATGTGCACGCTGTCGGGCTGAGCTCGTACAAAAAGGAGCCGCTCTACCACAATCGGAGCTTCATCTATCACACCGGCCCGCGGGAAGGGCTTCTGAAGGTCTTCGGAGGTGAGCCTGCGGAGCTCGGCCTCAAAGCCATTGCGCCCGAGGGCGCAGACCTCGTGTGGGAACAACAACTCAATCTGAAGGTGCTCGTCGACATCGCTCGCGCGCTTGGAGAGCGTGGTGTCGGTGTCTCGCCCGAACGGCTCGACGAGACACTTGCCGAAAGCCTGCTCGGTCTCGACATCACCATCGGTGAGATCGTGGAACGTCTCGACACGACAGCGGGCTTGATCCTGGAAGTCGACGAGGCGCGCGTGCTGCGGATCCCCGGGGAGTCGTTCTGGTTTCCGTATACCGACTTCTTGTTTCAGATCGACGGGCTCGGCGATTTGGTCGATGCGATCGCGAAAAGGGCCACGTTCGACCCGTTCATCCGCGCGGACCGAACCGACCAATGGCTCACTATTCGCCCTGGGATCAGGCTCCCGCCCCCGTGGAACGCCTACGAACCGAGTCTCATCAAGGACCTCGCAACCGGGCGAATGTACGTGGTGAGCAAGCCTGACTACCTAAAGAAGTGCCTCTCTCAGCAGAGTCACGTGACCGCGACGGCCGACTTCGTGACAGCATTCGACGGTCTCCCCACGATTGGAAACGGCATGGTGTTCATATCGCCGCAACTCACGCGAGAGATGCACGCGATGCTCGACCGCGTGATCAACGACAACGGGTCGACGATCTTCACGACGATCGCGCGGGTCCTGTTGCCGGACGCGGGTTTCCCCATCGGGTGGGTCGGCGCAAACCGGAGCGACGGGATCTTGTTCACTTCGAACTCCTCTTCGTCGCACAAGTCGACGCTCATTACACTTGGGTTTGCCGCGCTGCTACCTGCGGTCGCGGTTCTGGGTGCGTCGAGGCTCGAACCCAGCCCCGAAGCACCCGAAATGCCGTTCCGCTGACCACTTGCAGGTCCGAAACACGCCAGCGAGCACCCCGCACGAGGCGTAGCCTTGGATTGGAGGTGAATCATGATGCTATTCAAGACGACGAGGGAAACGCCCATCGGGGAAATCATGGCTTGGCGGACCGACCGCGGCCTGGTGGCGCTCGGTTTCTCGGATGGGGTTGGGGCGCTTCGGCTGTCGCTTGAGCGGCGCTTCGAGGGAACGCCTGTGGTTGCTGACCCATCCTCGGAGGTCGGTGATGCAATCGAGGCGTATTTCTCAGGCTCGACCAGTGCGTTCGACGATCTTCTGGTCGATGTCGAAGGCACCGATCTCCAACTCCGACTTTGGGAAGCCCTCCGACGTGTTCCGGCCGGCACGACGACGTCGTACGGAGAGCTCGCAGCTGAGATGGCGACGTCGCCTCGCGTCGTAGGCAACGCAATGGCCGCGAACCCCGTCTGCTTGGCGCTTCCATGTCATCGGGTGATCCGAAGCGATGGTTCATGGCACGGGTACGCTTATGGCAACAACCGCAAGGGCTGGCTGCTCGAGCACGAACGTTGCGCCGCAACAATTAAAAACGCCGAGCGAGTCAAACCCGCTCGGCGCATCGCAAGCTAGTCATACGGCTATGGTCGCTGGTAACGGCGAATCGCCAAGGACAAGGCAAGCAACAGAAAGAGAACTGAACACTGGTGAGCGTGCTTTGCCGAGCCACGCCCGACATGACAGCCGCGAAAGCCGCCCCCCTCTCGAATGCTAAGAACACGTGGCGCTCCCCAAAGCGCCCGAGTAAGACCATGACACACTATCAACGGATTTGTCTACTATCATCGAAAGAGTGAGATCGCGCTTCTACCCCTAACATGCTGAAATCACAGAGTTCTCGTGCGGAACATCGCGGCGACTTGCGAATCCCGGAGCCGCCGCTATGTGCAATGGCGCGGTGTCGGTCAAAACCGCAGCGGTTACGAGGAGTTAGGTGGGTGGAGCCTGTCCCCCTAGTCTCCTAGT
>JAPUKT010000461.1 GCA_027295555.1 Deltaproteobacteria bacterium | reverse complement strand
GCCCCGTTGCTGCGTTCGATCCACGCGTTCTCGCGCGTGATGGCGATGCCGTCCTCCGACCGGCGCGGGTAGTGTGTGCGCACGACCGAGCCGATGCGATCCTTGAGGGGCGTGACGATCCGCCCGCGGTTGGTGTAATCCTCGGGGTTGGCGGTGAAGACCATGCACAAATCGAGCGGAAGACGGATCGGAAAGCCGCGGAAATGAATGTAGCGTTCCTCGAGCAAGTTGAACATGGAGACCTGGATGCGCGGCGCGAGATCGGGCAGCTCGTTGATGGCGAAGATGCCTCGATTGGTGCGCGGAATCAGTCCGAAGTGCATGATCCGCTCGTCGGCCAGATACCGTCCTTCGGCGTGCTTGACCAGATCGATCGCGCCGATGAGATCGGCCACCGTGACGTCGGGCGTGGCCAGTTTCTCGTGGTAGCGCTCGTCGCGATGAATCCAACGAATGGGCGTCGCGTCGCCGTGCTCGTCGACGATGGCCCGGCCCGATCGGAAGATCGGGGCGATCGGATCGTCGAACACGTCACACCCGTCGATCACCGGGATGTACTCGTCGAGCAGGGTGGGCAACGCGCGCAGTATGCGCGTCTTGGCCTGACCGCGCAGGCCGAGAAGCAGCAGGTCGTGCCGGGCGAGCACGCCATTGATCACCTGGGGAATCACCGTGTCGTCATAGCCGATGATGCCGGGAAAGATCCGCTCGCCGCTCTTGAGCATGCGGATGGCGTTTTCGCGCATCTCGTCCTTGACGGATCGCGGGCGGTAGTCGGTGGTCTGAAGTTCGGCCAGCGTCGAAGGTCGGCTCATCGGGCATCTTTCCCTGTTCAGCAAACCACGGGTCGCCCGGCGCAAGGGGCGACGGTGGTCAGGTTAGTCTTCCATCTCGATTTCGAATTCCAGCTCTTCGTCGTCGCCATCCTCATCGTCAACGTCGGGATATTGCGGCGGGCTCTGGCCCTGGCGCTTGACGACCTTGGGGTAGCGCCGCCTGGGCACGGCGTCACCAATTGCCATGACCATAATCTGGTGCCACCAGTCGTCCCCGAAGTCGAACCAGTATCCGAAGATCTGATCGACCTTCAAGCCGAGCGACGCGATGGTCGTCCGATGCACCGCCCCCATGACGTACGGATCGTCCTCGATCGAACCGTCCATCGGGTCGGGTAGCACGTAGCGCTTGGCCTTGGGATGGTTGGGCGCTTTACCGAGCTGGAACTCGTACAGGTGCTCTTCCTCGCGATCAAACGCGTCGAAGATCGCCGCATGCAGGTCCTGCAGCGTTTGGTCGCCACGGATCTCGAGGGTACGTGCGACTACGGGGTTCCGCTCGATGAAGGCGTCGGTGACGGGGCCTCCGATGATGTGGATTTCGAGGGTGTAAACCCCAGGCTTCTTCGCCGTTGACGCCTTCCGAATGGATTTGGTCCTGGCTGCCATGAACGTGTCCTCTGCGGTGCACGCTACACATCACCCCGAACGGCCCGGGGCGGAGCGTGGCCCCGATCGTCGGTCACCCCAAAAGTCAGAGCGCATGGTAGGCCAGGCCAAGGCCGCAAGTCAAAGGCCGGAGCGTCGTCGGCCTCGGGGGTGTGCGCCAGAATCATGGCGATGGGGGCCGCCGTGTGCCACGGCTCTGTGAGCAGTTGTGTAGGGTGGGTCATGACCCACCTTTTGATCCTTGCCGCGGGCGCCACCGCCGAACGTGGTGGGTCATGACCCACCCTACAGGCTCCATTATGGATGGATCCGGGCCGCCCGGGCCCGACCGCCGAGCCTTACACGACGAACCGGCAGCGTTTTGTCGCGCCGACAAGTTTCTGTTTGCTCTTTGTTTGGTTGCGGCGGTAAGGCCGCGCTATGAGCAGTGTTTTTCGGAAGGGTCTCCCCAGGCTTGCCATTGCTCATAGAGCCGTGGGACACAGAGAGTCCCGCTTCCGCCATGAACTTGGCGCGTACCCGCAGCCTTGCGTCCCTTGCACATCAATGCGAGAATCCGACCATGGGCGGACAGAGACGGACCCAATGCGGAATCCTCATGGTTGCGTGGGTTTGCATCGCGTTCGTGCCGGCGGCCACTTTGGCGAGCGACGCGACGAACTCCACCGTTCGGCCATTCACAAACGATGGGCTGCTCGAGCGATTCGACAAGAACCGCAACGGCGAACTCGACCCGACTGAACGAATCGCCTTGCGCGAGGCCTTCGGCGGAATCGACGTGCCGATGCTGCCGACCCAACCGCACGACTACACGACAGGTGACTACCCACCCCACGTAGATCGCACGGAAATCGACCGGATGGACAATACGCCGGAGGGGAATCCCACCACCAACGCGGGCGCCGCGTTGGGTAGGGTCCTCTTTTATGACAAACTCCTCTCGAGGAACAGAACGATCTCCTGCGCCTCGTGCCACCTTCAGCGCGCCGGTTTTGCCGATCCCGAGCGGTTCAGTGTCGGTTTCGAGGGCGGACGCACGGGACGCAATTCAATGAGTCTGGCAGGGCTCCGCTACTCGAACCTCAAGGGCAATCGCCCCGGCTTCTTTTGGGACGAGCGCGCGGTGACGCTCGAGATGCAGGTCCTCATGCCGATTCAGGACGGCGTCGAGATGGGGATGAAGTTGGGCGATCTCGAAAAGCGGCTTCAACGCACGGCGTACTATCCCGGGCTCTTCGAGTCGGCCTTCGGATCGAGGCGGGTCACGAGCGATCGCATCTCGAAGGCGGTCGCCCAGTTCCTGCGCAGCCTGAATTCTTTCGGCTCGCGATTCGATCGCGCAGCCGCCAAAGCGAGCCGGCGTGGCGACTACGCGTTGCCATTCGATTCGTTCACCGCACAAGAGAACCTCGGCAAAACGCTGTTCATCAAGGGCCTCGGAAACGTTCCCGAACTCGGCTGCGCCGTCTGCCACGTGCCTCCGACCTTCGGCATGGCCAAGAGCCTCAACAACGGCCTCGAGTTGATCTACAAGGATCGCGGGCTCGGCGGCGTGGATCGCCCGGTGAACGATCCGTTTACGCCCTCAAATGATGGCAAATTCAAGGCCCCGTCGCTTCGCAACGTCGAGCGGACGGCGCCCTATATGCACGATGGGCGTTTCGAAACGCTCGAAAA
>JAPUKT010000460.1 GCA_027295555.1 Deltaproteobacteria bacterium | reverse complement strand
TCGATCGAATCCCCCTCGAACGCGCCCAAAAGCTCGGGTCCCGTCGTATGCCTGTGCACGGCGGGATTGGAGGGGTTCGAGAACTGTTCCGGCATGAACGCGCCCCGCTCTTCGACGATGCGGCGCGCGGCGGAGATGGCGCCCTCCATCACGCGATCGGGCTCGGTCAACAAGATCTCGACGCCGTACGCTTCGAGTAGCGCGCGGCGCTCGAGCGACATGCTTGCGGGCATCGTGAGAACGAGCTTGTAGCGCTTACGCGCACAGACCAACGCCAGCCCGATGCCCGTGTTGCCACTGGTTGGCTCGACGATCGTATCACCTGGCCGAAGCGAACCTTCACGCTCGGCAGCCTCGATCATGGCGAGGCAGATGCGATCCTTGACGGAGCCCCCTGGGTTCAGGTGCTCACACTTGCCCCACACGGTCGCCCCGCCTTCGGGCGAGAGTGCGCGTAAACGAACGACCGGAGTTTCGCCAACGAGCTCGAGGACGCTATCGACAACGGGTGCTGACATCAGATCGAGTACACGTACCGTCGAGGTGGCGCCCGCCGAACGCCATGCGCGTCACCTCGATCACACAGATCTTGGATCGTGATGGCGTCGAAGCACGCCTCGATGCTCTTCGAGAGCTCCGAAAACACATCTTCGGTCACCACGCGACTCGTCTCGTCACCATTCCCGTTACCTGCGACCCCACCCGCGAGCACGATGGGGCCTTCGAGCGCCCGCACGACGTCGCCCACGCGAATGTCCTCCGAGTCCATGGCGAGCGCGTAACCGCCTCGTGGGCCGCGTTTGGAGGTAACCAGGCCGGCGCGCTTGAGGTCCTGGAAGATCTGTTCGAGAAAGCGTGGCGGAATCGCTTGGCGCCGCGAGATGTCTTTGATCTGGGTCGCCTTCCCGCCGCTGTGAAACGCGATATCGAAGATGGCTCGGACGCCGTATCGACCTTTGTTCGAAAGCTTCACCGCACGGGATCTATGGTTTCCCGCATCGGAATTGTCAAGAATATCTATTCGGCCGGCAGAATGGGCACCATGGAGTCCGAGCTCCCACCACGCTCCTCTTCGGGGACACGCGGCAGATCTTCGCCGAGGTGCAGCGCGGCCCGTTCGAGAATGGCTTCACACAGGTCGCCGAAGTCGTAGCCAGCTCCGGCCGCGATCTTCGGAAGGAGCGAGGTCTGGGTGAGCCCAGGCAAGGTGTTGACCTCGAGCACGTATTCGTTCTCGTCGGATGTCACCAACAGATCGACGCGCGTCACCCCCGTCGCGCCGACGCAATGCACGGCGCGCTCGGCGAGATTCAGCACCCCCTGATATCGCGTCGGCGAGAGCCGCGCGGGGAAGTGATATTGGCTCCCGCCCTCTTGGTACTTCGACTTGTAGTCGTAGAAGCCACCCTTCGGCTCGATCTCGATCGCGCCGAGCGCGTTTCCGTCGAGCAACCCCACTGCGACTTCGCGTCCGCGGACGAGGCGCTCCACCAAGATCCATTCGTCGAAGCGAGCCGCCTCTTGGCAGCGTTCTTCGAGCTCTCGAAGATTGGGCGCTGCACCGGCGCCCACGCTCGAACCACCGGAGCGCGGTTTGACGAAGCTCGGGAAACCAAACGAGCTGTGAATCTGTTCGAGACGGGCGAGGTCGTCGCGGCGCACCACGTAATAGGAGGGCGTCGGCACGTTGTAGAGACGGAAGAGCTCTTTTGACTTGAGCTTGTCCATCGCCAGCGCGCTCGGAAGCACGCCGGAGCCCGTGTAAGGAATACCCATGGTTTCGAGCATCCCTTGAATACAGCCGTCCTCGCCGTAGGTGCCGTGCAGCGCAATGACCGCCACATCTATCGTGGTCTGGCGCAGCACCCGATCGATGTCGGCGTCGACGAAGACTTTCTGAACCCGATAGCCCCGCGCCTCGAGCGCCTCGTACATGGCTTCGCCGGTCTTGATCGAGATCTCGCGCTCTGCGCTCACGCCCCCGAGCAGGATGCCAATCTCTTTGTCCTTCATTCGAATCTCCTCAACGCACCCTCTTGCGAAGGACGGGCCAGCCCGACTTCACCCCGAATTCTCGATCGGGTGGCTCTCGACTCGTGTCCCGCGTGCCACGATGGCGACGCCAATCAGACACGAAAGACCGCTGCACATACCCACTTGGCTTTAACAGTGGGGATCGGCCAGAGCCAATTATCCGCAGGCGGCCCGATATGGGCCTCGCACCGATCAAAGTCAAATAGGACGGGGTTAATGGGGCGAAAAGATGCGTGCCTCGGGATTTCGAGTGACCGATCGAGCTGTTTCGTTGCTTCGCCGCGGTCCTGATGGTAACCGATAGGGAGGAGGGGGTCTCCGGACCCCAAAAGACCTATTCATCAATCGCTTTTGTCCGGTCGGAGTGCGAACGAACGTGGCTGACAGCCCTAGGGCAGTTCTGAGCATTCAGGGCTTTGCGGTGGTGCGCGGGTGGAGCGATTCTTCGCTCCCCGTCGCAGCGCTCGCAATGCCGTCCGTCATCGCCCACCGGAGTAGCAGGAACGACAACATCCATGACATTCACGGAAGCAGCCGTGGAGGTGCTCCGCCTTTCTGGGAAGCCCCTTCATTACAAGAAAATCGCCGAAATCGCCATCGAGAGAAATCTCCTATCGCACGTCGGTAAAACGCCAGAAACCACCATGAGCTCGAGGCTCGCCACCATGGTCAAGAAGGACCGCGGCGATGCCCCGATCATCAAGGTAAAGCCCGGCGTGTTCGCCCTGCGGGAGTTCCCCGACAACGTGGTCGAAGGCCCGACGACGGACGCCGAGCCCAATGAGGTCGAGCCGAACCGTATCCCGGAGGCGCCCCAGGTGGCCGAAGCTGCCGAAGAGTCGAGCGAGACTCCATCGAAGGAGCCGAGCTTTGACTCGCAAGGGCTCCCAGGTGCTGATATTTTCCCGGAAGAGGACGACGATGACGACCTGATCCTCGCGAACCTCGACGATGACTCTCGCGACGCCAAACGGCCTCGCAAACGCCGGCCCCGACGCCGCCGAGACCGCGACGAGCCTCGCCAGAGCGCAGCCGGCGAAGGCCGAAATTCGCGCGATCAACGGTGGCGCGAGCCCGAGGCAAGGGCGACCCGCGCCGCGGAGCCAGGAGAGGCGGTTGGGCGAGACCTGGCCGATGCCATCGAAGAGGCCCTTCGGGCGCGTGGCCGCCAGCCCAAGACACTCACGCAGGTGGCCGAATCGCTGATCGGGGGGGGAAGACTGACCGGGGCGCCCGCGGATCTGGCTCCGACCCTCGCCGCCGCCATCCGGGGGGATAGTGCTCGCCGTAGGGCCTCGGCCGAGCGACCGCGATTCCGCGAGTCCAATGGCTCCGTCTCGCTCCTCGAGTGGGACCACCCAGGCGACGCGGTCAAAGCTGAGCAGGACGCGGTCCGAGCAGCGAGTCGCCAACAAGAAAGCGTCCGCCGCGCCTTCATCAAGCGGCTTCGCGACTTGCCCGACGGTGCGCTGCTCGAGCTGATCGCAACCTGGCTCAACGCGGTCGGCGTTCATTCGATTCGCGGAGTGCGCGCAGAGGCTGGCGACTTCAGCTTGGCTGGCATGTTGCGACGCGGCCCCGAAGAGACGCCGTTGGCCATCACCATTTATCGCGGCAAGCCGCCCGTCACCAAGGAGGCCATCATCGCGCTCCGCGGGGCGCTACACCAGTTCGATCACGCGCGCATCGGTTGGGTGGTTACCCTGGGCCCAGTCCGAGAGGGCACGCATGAGGAGGCGCACGCCGAAGGCGCGGCGCCTTGCGCAGTGTTCGACGGAGACGCGCTCGCTCAGTCGATGGAAGAGGTCGGCGTCGGCATCCAGCGCGTGTCGCTGCCCTTGGCGGTGCTCGACGTCGAGCTACTCGACTCGCTTGGCGGGCCAGCGCGTGCGTCTTCATCGGAGGACGCAACCGAATCGAACGGCCCGAAACGCCGTCGGAGCCGCCGACGACCTCGGCGACGGCCTTCCCACGATGAAGTTGGCGAAGAGGCCCTCGAAGCGGATTCGCTCGAGGCAAGCGAGCCGGCACGCGAGGCGCCCAAGGCGCCAGATAGCGAGCCCCCGGAGCAGGTCGAGGCCTCGGAACCCGATGAAGATAAAGAGAAATTGGCTGCCGAGGCACCGGCAGACCCCGGTCTCGAAGTCGAGCAGCTGTAACGCGTTTGATACGGCGTAGTTGCCTGCGGGTGGCGCGACGTACGTCCATGCCCTACCGTGCCGGTCTCGTCTTGATGGCTATCGGGAGCTCGGCATGCGGATTACACTCATATGTCTCGGTGTTGTGGTGATCAGCGCGTGGAACTCCCATACGGTTGCGGGTCCCTCGTGGAGCCCTGCCGTGCCCCCGTCCGAGGAAGTCATCGAGGGGATCGACTATCGGTCGGCCGTCGGTGATCACCCCACGTCGGTGGCGCTGGCGCGCGCGATCGACGCCCGCTTGATCGTTCGCGAGAGACGGCAGGGCGGGCCTATTCACGTGCAGCACTGTCGCGTCACCGAGGGTGGATGTCGCGCTCGCATCGCGACGCTATCTCGATTGATCACCGAGG
Source organism: Deltaproteobacteria bacterium (assembly GCA_027295555.1). Classification (GTDB taxonomy): domain Bacteria; phylum Myxococcota_A; class Polyangia; order Polyangiales; family Houyiibacteriaceae; genus SG8-38. The sequence continues at coordinate 4,161 of JAPUKT010000460.1, read as the reverse complement.
CCAGCAACCGTGCAGGCGTCGACCCGTTCCTCACCGCGGCCATCGCAATGCGTGAGTCGGGTCTCAACCCCTTGGCGGTCAGCCCGGTTGGGGCGCGGGGGGTCGTGCAGCTCAATCCCAAGTATCGGGGCAAGACCGTCCCCTTCGTCTACAACGAGCGCTATCGCCAAGAGTGCAGCCTCCGTCCGGGCGCGTGCCAGCGCGAGGTGATCGAGGCGGGTCTCGGGCTTCTCCAATGGGCCACGTCGCGATGTGGCGGCGATGTCCAGCAGGGGCTGGCCTGGTACAATTCCGGTCGATGCACCAAGAACGGTTATAGTTCCGGCGTCCTGAGCGAGCGACGCCGACTGCTCCGGCTGGCCAAGCAGGCCGATCCGACTGCCGAGGGCGTTTTCCTCAATTAACCCTGGGATTTTTGGGAGACGATCAGCCTCTGGAAGGCCCGCCCCATGGCGTCGGCCACTCCCTCGATCGGCCCCGAGTCCGGACCCGGGTCGGTCGCACAGAGCAGGCCGCACATGCGGGTCCCGATCAGCACGGGCGCGATGAGGATTTCCCGGCCTTCGCTCCCAAGCGCCGCACGAAGGAGATGGTCAGCGGCGGTCTGCCCGTAGGGGCCCCGGAACACCTCGCCGCTATGGGCTACGTCGTTGAGGACCGATGGATTGGTCGCGGGGACCCAGAGGCTTCGGATGCTCGCGCTGGTGATGTTCTCACCGGCACCATCCCAGCCCCGAAACACTCCCTTGCGCAGCGCCAAGAAGGCGGCGCCACGCGCCGTCACCAAGCACGCCTCGCAGCCGACTCGCACCACATCGTCTCGTGTGGTGACACGCGCGAGCTCGCCGAGGTCTGGCTCGACGATTTCGGGCGCGGCCACTGACGATGGGGGCGCCGCGGTTCCCCCGCCCCCAGTCGATCGGTCCCACGCGCGATCCCAAACCGGACTGGCTGTCGTCGCAAGCCAGGCGAGCTCGGGATCAACCGACGGGAGCGTCTGACCGGTGCGCGTCGCCGGCTTGTCGTGCCCTATTGGCTTTCCTTGGACGAGAGGCACGACGCCGCTCGGGTGACGCTCGCGTGCCAGCGTCGGCGGGTCGCTGGCCAAAGTCGGGCGGTCAGGTGGGTACGCGCGCTCGAGCGCGGCCAGCAGATCGGAGAACCTCGCGACGGTCGGCAGAATCGTGCCGCCCAGAGCTTCAGACAGCAGGCGAACGGCCTCCTCGTCGGTGGGGTCGGCCATCGCAACGATTGCCCCGGCTGGGCTTGGGCGGAGCGGCAACGCGGACAGCTCATGCGCGTCCGAACCAGGGAGACGGCGAACCAGATCCAGGTCGGCTCGGGCAAGCTCTCGGGCCTGGAGCATCGGTCCGAAGCCGAGCGAGACGAAAAAGCCGGCGAGGGTGCGCTCGTCGAGACCTCGGGCGATGAGATTGCGAACGACCTGGGGCGATCGAGCGTCTGCGCCATCTGCTTGGCACGCGCGTACTTGGGCCTCGGTAACCAGCCCGGCGTCGAATAGCTGTGCGACCCATCGCTTCGCCATACCCTGATCCCTAGCTAGGCTGCCTGCGTGCGGCAAGCGCGAGAGACTGATAGCATCCTTGTTGAATGGCTCGGGTCCTGCAGATCGAGGACGACCCCAACAATCGCCGCCTGGTCCAGAAGCTGCTGGGAGCCGCAGGACACGAGGTGATCGAGGCCGAAGGCGGGGTCGAGGGCATCCGCCTAGCCCGTGAGACGCTGCCGGACTTGGTCCTCGTGGACATCAACATCCCAGACCTGGACGGATATGAGGTGACGCTGCGTTTGCGAGGCATACCGGCCCTCAAAGACGTCCCCATCGTCGCGATCACGGCCGAGGCGGATCGCGATTCCACGCTCGCCGTTGGATGCGACGGATTCATCTCCAAACCGATCGACGCGGCGCATTTTGCCCAAACGATCGATCGGTTTTTGAAGGGCCATCGAGAATGGGCGGACGATGAGGGCGAGGTTCTCCTCCGCGAGCGCACCCAAAAGATCGTCGAGCACCTCGAGAAAAAGCTCGTCGAGCTGTCGGAGACCAACAAACGCCTCGAGGACGTCGCCCGTCTTCGTCGGGAGTTCCTCCAGAACGTGAGCCACGAGCTCGCGACACCGATGACCCCGGTCGTCGGCTATCTGCGCCTGCTGCTCAACGAAGAGCTCGGGCCGCTCACCGACCTTCAACGCAAGTGTCTGGGGTCGATCGAAACCTCGACGCAACGCCTACGGTCCGTGGTCGACACACTGCTCGACGTCAGCTCGCTGGAGACGGGGCGGATGCACTACTACACGCGCGCGTACGACTTCCGAGACGTCGCGGAGAACGCGCTTGCGCAGATACGCCCGAAGCTCGAAGAACGCGACGTCACGTTGGTCGAGCGCATCCCCGAGGATCCGCTTCCCGCGCTAGGGGATCCGGACAAGCTCCTGAGGGCGATGGTGCACGTGTTGGACAACGCTTCGAAGTACACACCGATCGGAGGGGAGGTGGCGGTCGAAGTGCGTCCCGAGGGCGAAAAGCACTTGTTGTTTGGCGTCGCCGACAGCGGCCCGGGGGTGCGACCCGAGCACATCGCGCGGATCATGGAACCCTTTTACCAAGTCGACGGGTCCGTAACCCGAGAGCGGGGCGGCGTTGGCCTCGGACTCGCGTTTGCCCGACGAGTCACGGAGGCCCTCGGCGGTGGAATCGAGATTTCGAGCCCGCCAGCCGGGGAGGTCGCCGAGCGACAACTCTCGGGCACCCTCGTCGAGCTTCGCGTCGATCGCGCACCGGATCGACTCGAGACGGCATCGTCGTGATCTATCTCGACCACCACGCCGCTACGCCAACTCCCGAGTTGGTTCGTCAGGCGATGGCAGACGCTTCGGCGACCGCCTGGGCGAACCCCTCGAGCACGCACCGCGCAGGGCAAGCCTCGCGCCAGTTGCTCGAGAAGGCGCGCGAGCTCGTCGCTCAATCGATCGGAGCGGCGCCCGCCGATATGGTGCTCACTGGCGGCGGCACCGAAGCGTGCAATCTCGGAATCCGAGGCTTGGCCCGGGGGTGCCGAAAAATCATCACGACCGCAGTCGAGCACCCGGCCGGGACCGAAAGCGTGCACCATTTGGCGCGTGACGGACGCGAGGTTTCGGTGTTGCCCGTTCCTGCAGGCACGCCCCCCGATCCGAGCGAGCTCGCGCGTCATCTGAGTGAGGACACCTTGGTGGCGGTCCAATGGGTGAACCACGAGACGGGTACCCTCTTCCCCGTGTACGAGTACGCGCGCACCTGCCGCGCGCGAGGCGCTCGGTTGTTCATCGATGCGACCCAAGCGCTCGGCAAGATACCGGTCGACGTCTCCTCGCTCGGGGCCGATGCCGTCGCATTCGCCGCGCAGAAAATCGGCGGGCCTGCCGGGGCCGGAGCTTGCTGGGTACGCCGAGGGATCGAGCTGGACGCCGTGCTCGACGGAGGCTCACAGGAGCGAGGCCGGTGGCCGGGCACCCCGGACACCCTGAGCATGGTCGGCTTCGGCGCGGCCGCGTCCATGACCGAGCAGCGTCTCGATCGCCAGCCCGCCATCGCTGCCCTCCGCGACCGATTGGAGGCGCGACTCTTGGAGCTCGGGGCGGTGCCCAATGCACGGGAGCCGAGGACCGCGACGGTCTGCAATGTGAGCCTCCGCGACTGGGACGGCGCTCTGCTGGTCGCTGCCCTCGACGTCGAGCGGGTGTGCGTCTCTACTGGCGCGGCCTGCTCGTCCGGGCTGCAGGGGCCCTCCGCCGTGATCCTCGCCATGTATCCAGATGAGCAGTGGCGGGCTGGATCCGCGGTTCGAATCAGTCTAGGAATCGAGACCACCGAGCCGGATATCGACCTGGCATCACTGGCTTTTCAGCGGGTGCTTTCGCGAGGCCAGCCGTAAACCTCAACCCAATTTGAAGTCTGAGGAAAGATATCTCAGTCGTTTTCGAGATTCAACTTTCAAATTATTGATTTTATAATGAAAATAGACTGTGTGATTTGGACAATACGTCTTTCCTTTAAGTGTAACAGACCACGGTTGGTTTGTTCAGTAGTCGCACCATGACTGGGCCGAAACGAATACTGGTCGCCATGAGCGGAGGCGTGGACTCCTCGGTTGCGGCGGC
>JAPUKT010000046.1 GCA_027295555.1 Deltaproteobacteria bacterium | reverse complement strand
TCCTGGAACGAGACGCCGAGCCACGCACGCTTCACCGTGCCGTGCTTGATCAGTTGTTTGGCGACGCGCTGTGCGATCTCAGAGGGAATCGCGAAGCCAATCCCCGAACCCCGACCGATAATCATCGTGTTAATCCCCAGCACCTCTCCATTGAGGTCGACGAGTGGGCCTCCCGAGTTTCCGGGGTTGATGCTCGCGTCGGTCTGTAGATAGTCCTCTATCTCGTTGACACCGATGCCCCCTCGACCCTTTGCGCTCAGCACCCCCGTAGTCACGGTGTAGTCGAGCCCGAACGGCGAGCCGATCGCGATCACGAACTGCCCGACCCGCGCATCTTCCGAAGATGCGAACTCGGCTTGTTTCAATCCGGTCGCGTCGATCTTGAGGACCGCGAGATCACTCGCCGGATCCGCACCTACCAGCTTCGCGCGGTAGCTTTTGTCGTTCTGCAGGGTCACGTCGACACGCGTCGCTTCGCGAACGACGTGATTGTTCGTCAGGATGTACCCGTCGGATCGGAGGATGACGCCGGAGCCTCCGCCTCGAACGATGCCGCCCCGGTCCGGCATAGCGAAGAACGGAATCGGAAAGCCGGTTTGCTGCGGCCGGATCACCTCGACTTGAATGCTCACCACCGACGGCGATACCGCCTCGGCGACTCCCGTGAGGGCAGTCTCGAACGCCTTTGCCCTCGACAGCGCATCCTCGTCCACGGACGTCTTCTTGGGCGAAGCGTATGCGGTACCTAGGACCGCGACGGTGACAGCAGTAGCCAGCGCGGCGACCCAACGGCGCCGAGGCCCAGTTCCAACCATGAGCATGTCCTCCCTATGTGGCCTCAACCAGCAACCAGTCCGGTTGATTCCAAACCTTATGGACCAATCCTCCCGAGGTTACACAAAGACCAATGATTACGAATATTTAATCCTCGACAGAGGGCAATGTGATCGAAACCGTCGTGTGCTCGCCCGCCTCACTCTCGATGTGGATTCGGCCGTGATGCTGCTCGATGATGTTTTTGACGATCGACAACCCTAATCCGGTTCCCTCGCCCTTTCGCCGGGTCGAGAAGAAAGGCTCGAACACGTGCTCGAGGTCGCTTTCGGGGATGCCGATGCCGTTGTCCTCGACCACGATCTGAATCTGACCGTTTCCGTATCGACGAGTCCGGACTGACACGACCCCGCCATCCTCGCCAGCCGCGTTGCAAGCGTTGGTGATCAAATTGACGAACACCTGATGCAGTTGCTCGGGGACCGCGTTGAGCTTGGCGAGCCCTTCGGCATAGTCGGGAACGAACGTGACATTCGCCTCTCGCGCGAGGTAGTCACAGAAGTCGACCGCCTCGTCGAGAATCTCGTTGACCGAGACTTCCCGCGCTTCCTTCTTGGATGGTCGCGCGTACGTCAGCAGGTTGCGCGTGAACGACATGATGCGGTCCGAGCTTCGTAAGATCCGCTCCACGCGCTTCAAGTCGGACGGCTCGGCGCCACTCCGGGTGAGCTTGCCGAGTAAATACTCGCCGTACACCGAGATGCTGGTCAGTGGGTTGTTGATCTCGTGCACGATGCCCGCGGCGAGTTGGCCGAGGGTCGCGAGCTTTTCCGCGTGGATGACTTGTCCTTCGAGCTCTCGGACTTCGGTGCGGTCCTGGCCGATCGCAATCACCCCGGCGACACGCCCCTCGGAATCCAAAATCGGTGCGAGCTTGAATAGGAGACGTGCTGACCCTCCGTTCGCCTTCGGGAGCTGCAGCTCGAACGGCGGAACATTGCGCCCGCGTAGTACGCTGACGAAGGCCGATAACACCCGCACTCGCTCGCTCTGTGGGGCGAGTTGTAGAACGTCTTTCCCCACCAACCCGTCACGTTCCATGCCCGTGATTCGACCAAACGCGCTGCTCACCACGCGGATGCCCCGATCGCGGCCCACCACGAGCACGGGGATGTTGGCGTGCTCGAGAAGCTTCTCGAGGTAGTCCCGCAGATGAGTTGCTTCGCGGCGGAGGCTTCCGCTCTCGAGTGCGGCACTTGCTTGGCTAGCCGCGATGAGGACTGCGTTTTCCAGGCCCTCGGGCAACGGTTCGCGGCTGTCGAACTCTGCAACCACGACTCCGATCACCTCCCCGGCGCGAACCAGTGGGGCATCGAACCCGTCGGAGAACGAGGCGTCGGTTGGCGCCGCGGCCTCCAAGATCGGCTGGTACGTGCGCCCGAGGGTCAACCCGACCAGTGTCGGCGCTGCCTGCCAAAGACCTGCGCGTACCAAGCCCGCTTCGGTGATCGTCACCGTGTTCAGCACCTCGGTCACGATTCGATGGGTCGCAGCCTGTACCACCGCCGTACGTTCGGTCGCCGGTGGTGCGAGGCGTATCGCAAACCGGATCGTCGGATACAGCTTCTCGAGCGCATGCACGTAAGCGCGCAGAACCTTCTCGTCGGTCGCGAATCCTCGTGTTTCCCTCTGCGCCTGGTTCAACGCTTCGAAGATTTCCGCCGTCGTAGGCTCTTCGCTCCTCCGACGCGGGGTTACGATCGACTTCACGGACGACACCCGGGGTTGCAGGCTCCGTCCGCGCGCCGGCTTCTTCGGGGCCGGATCGTCCATCAGCCCTCCGGTCCCGGGTCGGAGCTCGGTGAGTCAGCCGCGCGATCGAGATCGAAGATCTTCTGGCGACCCACGTACGAAGTGGTCTCGTATCGAGTGATCTTCCCGATCTTTCGAACGATCTCCGCCATGCGCTCGGCCTCGCGGATCAGCACTTGCGCGGCCTTGGCGCCCGTTGAGCCTGGCTCGGACTGGCGCAACAAAAGCTCAGCGTAGGCCATCATGCTCGTCAGGGGCTGGTTGAGCTCGTGGGCTGCCGTGCCGGCGAGCTCGGCGAGCACTCCCTGCTTTTCATTGAATGCAAGCTTCTTCTGTGCTTCCGCGAGGCGTTCCTCGACGCGAATTCGGTCGCGCAGGTCGGCGAAAATCAGGACGATCGCTGACGGTTGGCCATGCTCGTAGATCAGCGACGCCGATAGTTGCACGGGAATGTGGGTTCCATGGACATCGACGAGCTCCAACATCGTGGGCTCGAGGCGCCCCTCGCCACCGTAGTCCTCCATCAACAGACGCTGCATCACCAACTCGGCGGACCCCCTCCCGAGAAGATCCTCGAGCGTCAGCACACCCACGGCGTCCGACATAAGGCGACCGGTGATCCTTTCGGCGCTCGGATTGAAGAGCACGACGCGCTGCTCCATGTCGCTCGCGATAATCGCGTCGACGCTCGCGTCGATCAACGACTCGAGGAACTCCATCGTCTTCAGGAGCTCTTGTTCGGTCTCGCGTTCGTCGGTCACGTCCTCGAAGGAGATCACGGTGTGGTGCTCGGCGCCGATCAACGGCGCAAACGAAGAGCTGCACACGATCTTGGCGCCTTCGCGTCGAATCAAATGGACGTCTATCCCGTGTGGGTACTCACGGTGCTCGAGCGCTTCTCGAACGCGCGACCAATCCTCCGGAGCTACTATTCGTTCGAGGTCCTCCCTGGCGATCGTTTCTTCGCGATGGCCTACGATCTCGTAGGCGCGAGGGTTGGCGAAGACCATCTGCAGGTCCGGCCCCACGACCACGATCCCTGGCGCCATCGAGGCAAAAGTCTCCGCATAGCGTCGCCGTAGATTTTCGAGGGGTGTCCTCGTGTGAAGCCTCTCGAGTCGCGCGATCAACTCGGCGGCGGGAGCACCTCGAAACACGATGTCGTTCGCGAGCGCGTCGAATTCCGGAGTGCTTCGGCCGGCGCCGAGAACCAGAAGCACCGGCTTTCCGCGTGGGGCCTGCCAGGTGTCTGCGGATGGGTGCTCCGCGTCCAAGACGACGACGTCCTGTTGGATTCCAGCATCGTCGATCGCGCTCGACTCGAGCCACTCGACAGACCACTCGCTTCCCTCGAGCTCTTTGACCAGCTCGTCGTGTAGACTCGAGTCAGTCGAAATCAGTGCCAACGCGGCCATACCTCGTCCAGCCTACCAGAGACGCCTCGAATGGTGGCCCTTTCGGGGTGGTTGTGTAACGTTGGCCCACACGGGGCACGGTGGCAAAGCCGATTGGAATCTTCGATTCGGGCCTAGGCGGTCTGACGGTCACTCGCGCTGTCCGCGAGGCGCTGCCCAGTGAGGACCTGGTGTACCTGGGGGACACCGCGCGCGTCCCGTATGGGACCCGAAGCGCACGCACGGTAGTACGCTACGCCCTTGGTTGCGCCGAACGCTTGATGAGCTTCGACATCAAGCTCCTCGTCGTCGCTTGCAACACAGTCAGCGGCGTCGCCCTCGAGGCCCTCGAACAGAAACTGTCGATCCCGGTCATCGGCGTGATTTCGCCTGGCGCGAGCGCCGGAGTGCAAGCGACGCGCAGCGGTCGGATCGGGATCCTGGCAACCGCCGGCACAGTTGCATCGGGGGCTTACGAACGCGCAATTCATAGGGAAAACGAGGCGATCCAAGTGTTTGCCCGGCCTGCGCCCCTCTTCGTTCCGCTGGCCGAGGAAGGCTGGGTCACCGGCGAAGTCCCGAGTTTGGCGACCGAGCGCTACCTCCAACCCTTGGTCGACGCCGACGTCGACACCATCGTTCTCGGGTGTACCCACTACCCCCTGCTATCCGAGACGATCCACGACGTCGCGCGCGATCTGCTCGGGCACGATGTCGTGATCGTCGACAGCGCCAAGGCAACAGCGTCCGCCCTGACCAGCCTGCTCGAGACTCAGCCCGCCGAGCCTTCAGGGACCGGCTCGCTGCGAGTCCTAGTCACCGATCTTCCTGGGCAATTTGCGGCCGTCGCCTCGAGGTTCCTCGGTGCGCCCCTCGAGGGCTTCGACATCAAGGCAATCGACCTCTGAGGTTGCTGATTACAGTATCATCAATATAATATGTAAATACTGATATGCGCGATGTAGGGAAATGGGCCGTGGCTGCGAGCGAGCCGACGATCGATGGAGAAAACCGGATCTTCGCAACGGGCGAGCTGCTTGATGGCGTCTACGAAATCATGCAGCTGCTCGGTCGAGGGGGGATGGGCCAGGTCTTCGAGGCCCACGACCACCTTCTGAACCGTCGAGTGGCCATCAAGGCAGTGTGGCCGAATCCGCTCACGCCACCGCTCCGCAACGAGGCACGGGCCCTGGCCGCCTTCGAGCATCCAAGCCTGGTGAGCGTGCATACCCTCGGGGAGCATCGGGGTATCGATTATCTCGTGATGGAGCGCGTCTACGGTGTCTCGATGACGCGACACGCAGCCACCCGCTGGAGCGCAGGACAAGAGTTCACTCCGGCCGAGGCGGTGCAGATTCTGCTTCCCGTCGCCGAAGGCTTGAGCGTCGTGCACCGCGCGGGCTTGGTCCATCGCGACGTCAAGCCGGACAACATCATGATGACACCGGCGCATCGTGTCGTCTTGATGGACTTCGGCCTGGTGTTGCCCGAGTTCGACGTGAACAACAAGCGGACCGTCGCAGGCTCGCCACCCTACATGGCGCCCGAGGTGGTCCTGAGCACCGGAGAGTCGGGCAATGGGCATCTCTCCGACATCTTCAGCTTCGGTGCGGTGGCCTACGAGCTCTTGACTGGCGTGCGACCCTATCCCGGAAACACGATCCGTGAGGTACTCGCATCGCACGAGCGCGGGCTCACGAGGGCTTTGGCCGAGCTTCGCTCCGATTGTCCTCTCGCGCTGTGTCAGTTGATCCACGAGATGCTGAATCACAATCCGCAGGCCCGCATTCAGAGTGCAGAAGCTGTTGCGTGGCAGATGCGAGCGATTCGGGACGAATGTGGTCGAAGCGATAGTCCCGACAGCAATCGTGTTGCGGAGCAAAGCGCGCCGCCGTCTGCGTCGGTTTTGATCGTCGATGACGATCACGATCTTGCGCGGATTCTGACGTTCTACGTTCGCCAGATCATGGGCCCCGTCGATGTTCGAGTTGCGTACGACGGGGAAGAGGCGCTCAAAGCCGTTCAGGAAGCGGAACCGGACGTGATGCTTCTCGATTTGCACATGCCGCGGATGAATGGCGTCGAGCTCTGTATGCAGTTGAAAGGAGAGGGCCTTGCCGAGAGCTCTTCGATCATTTCCGTGAGCGCGGGGGCCGCCGAACACGACGTGCAGCTCCTTCATCAACTCGGAATTCACCACTTCGTCGAGAAGGGCTCGAACTTGCGGGAGCGCCTTCGCGCGGTGCTCGCCGAAGTCTGCGGAGACAAAGTTCTTAGGCGATAGCGTGGGG
>JAPUKT010000459.1 GCA_027295555.1 Deltaproteobacteria bacterium | reverse complement strand
GATCAATCTCGATGACCCGTTGCCGCCTGGGCAAGCGGCCGAGATGCGGCTTCAGACCATCATCCGAGACCCGAACTTCGATCAAACACTCCAGTACCGGATTTTTCTCGACTCCCCCCCGCCCCCATCGTCGGAGATCCCGATCCTTTTTGGCAACATCGACCCGAGCGGGTTCCTCGAGCGTGACTCAGAGTTTGCCATTCCGTACGAAGTGCTTGCTCCAGGCATCTGCCACAAGATCGAGCTCGTCGTCGTGGGCCAGTTCGCGAGCTTCGTGGAGCCGCGTCGGCCCGTCGAGCCGGGCGACATCGACCAAGCGACATGGTGGGTCGAAGTAACCGACGACGACAACCCCGTGATCACGCAGGAGTGTCGATGAGGGCGCCCACGCCAATTCTGCTCGCTGCGATCTGTGGGTGCAATTTCGGATCTGCGCAGGTCATGACACTGGGGAACGACTGTGCGGGCGATGCCGATTGCGTGCAGGGCGTCTGCGACGAGGGGATCTGCATCGATGATTCGTCGAGCGAAGTAGCCGTTGCCGTCGAGGTGCTCCGAGGGCCCTCGGACACCCAGCGCGCGACCCCCGCGAGCTGGGCATTCGGGCCGGAATCGTTTTCCGGGGCGAGCGTGCGGGACTACGCCCTTCCGCCCACCAGGCAGGTCATCGGCGTCGTTCGTTGGCAAGGCACTCCGGTACCCGCGAGTGTGCGGTTCATCCGACGGATGGGCGTGTCGGTGTCCGCGCTTTCGGCGGTGCCGATCGAGGTGGACACCCTTCGTGAGCGGACCGACGCAGATGGCTCCGACGACGTCGACTACAGCACGGTGCTTGTCGGAGGCCAGGCCTACGACGTCGTGGTCCTGCCCAGCAACGACGTGATCGAGACTGCCGACCAGACGGTCGCCGCGATCCGCTCGCTCCCTCCCATCTATACGTCGGTCGAGCTCGACGACGCCGTCGACGGGGCGCCTTTCCGCTTCGACATCAACTTTCTGGATATGCTCGACGTCGAGTGCGGCGAAAACCAGATCTTTGGTTGCACGCTGACAGGCACGGTTCTCAGCTTTGATGGCGAGAGCGAGACGCCCGCGGTCGGGCTTCAAGTCCGCGCGGTCGAGAAGGAGTCCGGGCGCGTCGTCTCTTCGATCGGCGAAACGAGTCAGCTCGGTGAGTATGCCATTCGCGTCAGCGAGGACGCTGCGCCTTATGCCATTCGCGTCACCTCGAGCGTCGGCAGCGCGCCCTTCCCTTCGGTGTCCATCGATCCGGACCTTGCCTTCGCCAACGACCCGGCTAAACGACGCATCTACGTGCCGCGGGTCGATGCCGTCCAGTTCAGTGGCTCGGTGCACGACGAAGAGAAACGACCGGTCCAGGGCGCAACGGTTCGATTCTCATCGAACAGTATTTTCGAGGGAAGCGAGCTTGGGCTCGAGGGAAGTTTCAGCGCGTCGACCACGACCGACGATGAGGGCAGCTTCGGCGTCGAGCTCTTGCCGGGGCTCTACACCGTGATCGTGACGCCTCCCGAGGACACCGAGAACACGTGGGCTCCCGTGTCCGAAGAAGCATTCGTGGTGGAGGATGTCCCAGACCTCGAGGAGATCGAGATCGTGCTGCCGTCGCAGGTCGCGCTGCTGGGGACATGCACGACGTTCACGGGGGATCCAGCGAGCGGTGTGACGGTTCTCGCCCGGGCGCGCGGAGAGCTGGGCGAGCTCCAGCGCTCGCGAGAGACCGTGTCGAGTCAGGAAGGCACCTTCCAGATGAGCATTGATGCCGGACGGTACGACATGCTGGTCAAGGTGGTGGATACGACGGGCTTTCCGTGGTTGGTCGAGCCGGAGCTCGTCATGAGCGCGGAGCGGGGCGACATCACGCGCGACTACACGCTTCCGCCTCCGATCGTGGTTCGGGGCACGCTTCAGGCCGCTACTGGCACCGTCGCAGAGGGCGCTCTGATCCGCGCGTACGTCTTCGAGAGCGGGGGGGATGGGCTCCGTCCGATCCAAGTGGCCGAGACCGTCTCCGCAGACGATGGGAGCTACCGGCTTCTCATTTCGCCGACCCTCGACGGACGATGAGCATCAACAGGATCGCGGCGAGACTCAGCCAACCTGGCCAGTCTCCGAACCGGGTATAAACCGTTGCGGCCTCCATCATGTGGACCTCGTAGCGGAGGTTCTCCCGGGTGAGCGTCCCCGTTTGCGCCACGATTCGGCCTACCGGATCGATGACGGCGCTGATCCCGCTGTTGGTCGCGCGGACCAAGTAGAGGCGGTGCTCGATCGCGCGAAACTGAGCCAGCACGAGATGGATCCAAGGCTCCTGCGTGTCGCCGAACCACGAATCGTTCGTGAGGTTGATCAACACATGGGGGTTCGCCTCGCGGATCATGGTGCGGGTGAATCCGGGAAGCACGTCCTCGTAGCAAATCGGCGTGGAGATTCGCCACTGACCGAAATGCAAGGGGCGCACGTGACTGCCGGGCGTGAATCGACCGCTATTCGGAGACAGGTCGTACAGCGCCGGGAACGTTTCCCCAAATGGCAGATACTCTCCGAACATCAACAGGTAGGTCTTGTCGTAGGTCGACCGGACGATACCATCGGCCTCCATCATGAAAGCCGTGTTGAAGATCTTGCGGCGGCCGTCGACGTACTCCTGAGAAACGCCGCCGAAGAGGATGGGAGTCCGGAGCTCCTTTCGAATCTCGTCGCCGGAGACCGGTAGCTCTCTCGGGAGGTTTTGGACGTACGCGGATTCCGGCCACACGATCAGGTCGAGCTCCCCTTCCTTTTCGAGCTCGAGGCTCTGCTCGAGGTGGCGCCGATGTGCCTCGGCGGCTTCACCTCGCTTCTGAAAGATGCCCATGTTGACCTGGACGATCCCCAAACGAAGAGGCGGGGCGGCGGCCATTGCGGCTTCGACTTGTGGGATTCGAATCGTGCCGTAACCGAGCGTGAAGCCGACCGAGAGGATTGTGAGCGCCCACACCGCGCGCGGAGCTCCACGCGCACCTCTCCACCAGCGCCACGTTTCGAACAGCGCGAGGTTGACCATGGCAGCGACCGCGGTGACCAAGAGGGGCCCGCCGAGGTCAGCGATCTGCACGAACACGGGCTGCTGATTGAAGCTGTTCGCAAGGTAGACCGGGAACAGCTTCGGGTAGAGCCACTCCGCAGTCATGAAAGGTGGGATGGCTGCCAGGGCTACCGACCAACCACGGCGTCTCAGCAACCCGTAGATGACTCCGTAGACCCCGTATTGCGCGCCTATGAATGCCGAAAAAGCCAACCAGAAGCCGACGCTCGCGAACGACCCGTAGCCCGAGAACACCTCGAAAAAAGGCACCAACCAGTGGTAGCCACCGGCGATCATCACGATGCCATACACCCAGCTCACACCGAGTGCGGCTTGCCAGGGGTGATCTGTCGAGAGCTCGAGCGCCGCCCAAAGCGGTACCAGGGAGACCAGCGCGAGGGGCCAGTAGCCGAAGCCCGCCCAACCGAGGAAGTAGATCACGCCCCCGAGGACTGCCCATGCGTACGCTCGGGTGCGGTCGCCAATGTCGGGGTTGGTATTGGTGTTGTCTTGCGCGGCGTCCGTCACGAATCTTTCACCAATACGCGTTCGGTGGCCTTGCGCACGACGTACAGTAACTGCTCGAGGTCGTCGTGACCGATATTGAGAGGGGGCACGACGTAGATCGTATTCCCAAGCGGCCGCAGATGCGCGCCGAGCTCGAGGGCGACTTCGGAGATCTCCCAGCCGATCTTGCCCATGTAACCCGTTTGGCCGACATCGAACGCGGCGCACATGCCGAGCGCTCGTGGATGACGCACGCCCGGAAGCGACGCCATGTCGCGGATCGCGTCGGCGAGGCGCGCTGCCTTCGGCTTGGCCCGTTCGAGGATCCGGTCTTCGCGATAGATCGCGAGCACCTCGAGGGCCACGGCGGCGCCGAGAGGGTTCGCGAAAAATGTGTGCCCATGCATGAGCGCGCGCTCCTTTCCTCCGCGAAAACCCTCGTAGATGCGATCTGTCGCCAAGGTTGCGGCAAACGGCATCACCCCGCCCGAAAGTCCTTTGGCCGTACAGAGAAGATCCGGGGCGATCCGCGCGTGGTCGGACGCCCACATGGGCCCGGTTCGTCCAAAACCCGTGAAGACCTCATCGGCGATCAAAAAGGTGTCTGCTCGCGTCGTCGCCTCGCAAAGCTCAGCCAATAGCGTCGGCGAATACATCCGCATGCCCGCGGCGCCTTGCACGACCGGTTCTACGATGACTGCCGCGATGCGATCCCCGTCTTCGCGAAGCCGCGTTACGAGGGCATCGAAGACCGGCTCCCAGTCGTACTCGACCGGCTCGGCGGGCCGAGCAGCCTCGAACAGGAGGGGTCGAAAGACGCCGCTGAACTCGTCGACTGCGCCGACGCTCATCGCTCCCAGCGTGTCGCCATGGTAGCCCCCGGGGAGGGTCAGGAAGAGGTCCCGTTCGGGCCGGTCGTTTTGCTGCCAGTATTGAAACGCGATCTTCAGAGCGACCTCGACCGACGTCGAGCCGTTGTCGCTGAAGAAGACGCGCTCCAATCCTTTCGGCGCCACGGCGGCGAGCTCGGATGCCAGCCGGACCCCGGGCTCGTGTGTCGCTCCGCCGAACGTACAATGCATGAGCCGCTCCGCCTGGCGACCGAGTGCCTGTCGAAGCCGGGGATGCCCGTGACCGAGGTTGTTGCACCACCAGGAGCCGCTCGCGTCGAGGATCCGCCGCCCTCTGGGCCCGATCAGCCACGGCCCTTCCGCACGATCGACGATGAAGAGAGGCCGGCTTTCGTGATCCTCGCTCGAGGTGTAAGGCCGCCACAGATGCCGGCGATCGAGAACGAGAAGCTCGTCGTCGGGAAGGCGCATGCGCCGAACTGTGCGCCAGTCGCAGCGCCAGCGCCAGCGCCGCTGACGCTGGCGCTGGCGCTGGCGCTGACGCTGACGCTGGCGCTGACGCTGGCGCTGTTAGTGCGGGCTGACGAGGACTTCTCGGCGCCCGCCCGCCTTCGAGCTCGGGGGGCCCACGACCCCGTCCTGCTCCATTCGTTCCACCAACTTGGCGGCCTTGTTGTAGCCCACGCTTAACTGCCGTTGGACGTGGCTGATCGAGCAATAGCCGGCGTTGGCGACCACCGTAACCGCCTTGTCGTAGAGTGGATCGTCGCTTTCCCCACTGGTGCCTTCTTCATCTCGAGGCTTGAGGATCTCGTTGTGGTACTCGGGATCTCCCTGCGCACGAAGGAAATCGCAGATCGATCGGACTTCATCTTCGCCGATGAATGCGGAGTGAACGCGCTCAAGCTCGTTCGAGCCGGGGGAAATCATGAGCATGTCGCCCATGCCGA
>JAPUKT010000458.1 GCA_027295555.1 Deltaproteobacteria bacterium | reverse complement strand
ATGATCGACGGGTCGACGCCAACGGTCGCGAACGAGCGGAAGTACGCCAGTGGCGTCACTCCGAGCTCGTTGGCCTTCTCTGCGCTCATGATGATCGCCGCAGCTGCGCCGTCGGACAGCGGCGAGGAATTGCCCGCCGTGACGCTGCCGTTCATGGCGAACGCCGGGCGGAGCTTGGCCAGCCCTTCGACGTTCGTCCCCGGACGAGGCAGCTCGTCAACCTTGAACCCGAACAAGGCTCGTTCGCCGTTGCTATCGAAGCGAACGCCGTGCACGGGCACGATCTCGTTCTCGAACGCGCCCTTTTCGATCGCAGCGATCGCCTTTTCGTGGCTCCGGACCGCGAACGCGTCTTGCTGGTCGCGGCTAATGCCGAACTTGTTGGCAACGTTCTCGGCGGTGATGCCCAGCGGAGTGAAGGTATCCGGCTGCTCGGCCCTGACCGCCGGCGTGGCGCTCGGCGTGTTACCGGTCAGAGGCACCATCGTCATAGACTCGACGCCGCCCGCGATCACCACGTCGTTGTAACCGGCTGCAATCGCACCAGCGCCAAGCGCGATGGCCTGAAGACCGCTCGAGCAGAAGCGGTTGATCGTCATGGCGGAAGTCTCTTCGGGAAGGCCGCCCAGCACGCCGACCATGCGCGCGACGTTCATCCCTTGCTCACCCTCGGGGAACGCGCAGCCAAGGATGAAATCCTCGACCATCTCTGGCTTCACCTCGGGGTTACGCGCCAGGAGGCCACGGACGACCTCTCCCGCGAGCTCGTCTGGGCGACGGTTGGCCAATGAACCCTTCTTCGCGCGCCCCACGGCGCTTCGAACGGCATCTACGACAACGATATCGGTCATGTTCTTTTCTCCTGATCCCTGTTTCTCCGCGAGTAAACCGCTGCGCTTAGGTCCGATCCAAAAATGTAGTGTGCGAGCGAAAAGATCCGCACACTAGTTTCTCAGGGGCTTGTTGGTGGTCAGCATGTGCTGCATGCGTTCCTGGCTCTTCGGCTCGCCGCAAAGGCTGACGAAAGCTTCCTTTTCGAGATCGAGCATCTGCTGCTCGGTGACCTCGTGCGAGTTGCCTGACGGGCCGCCACAAAGGACCACGGCGACCTTGCGGGCGATCAATGCGTCGTGCTCGCTCGCGTAACCACCTGCGATGAGCGTGTCGATCATCATGTCGAGCGTCGCGATCCCGCTCTCACCAGGCAGTCGGTACGATCGTGGCGCCGGCGGATGATATCCAGAGTCGGCCATGCCGATGACGCGGCCCTTGGCCTCGGTGAGCAGGCGCGCCCTGTCGAAGGAGATGCCGTCGCTCTTGCGGAAGTAACCGAACTCGCGTGCCTCGGCTCCACTCATTGCAACCCGCGCCATCGCGATGTTTTGGAAGGTTCGCGATACGAACGGTAGGTAGTCGACGTCCGTGCCGTCAGGAATGCCTTCGAGCGCGCGCCACAACATGTTCATGTTGCCCCCGCCACCGGGGAGCAGCCCCACGCCTACCTCGACGAGCCCAGCGTAGGTCTCCGCGCCGGCCTGGACCGCGTCGGCGCCCATGCAGACCTCGAGCCCGCCGCCGACCGTCATGCCGAACGGAGCCGCGACGACCGGGATCGTGGAGTACTTCATGCGCTGGACGGCGCTTTGAAGGCCCGAGATCGTGTCCCCGATCTGGTCCCACGCCTTTTGCTGGGCTGCCATGACCACGGCAAATAGGTTGGCGCCAACACTGAAATGGTCACCCTCGTTGTAGATCAGCAGGCCCCGGAAATCGCGCTCGCCGATCGTGACCGACTCGGACAGCGCTGTGACGATCTGATCGTCGATGCTGTTGGCCTTCGTGGTGAACGTGAGACCGAGCACCCCGTCGCCGAGATCCCAGGCTTCCGCGCCGCGGTTGCTGAAGACGGCCGCCTCGCCCCGTTGCATGATGGTCAGGCTTGCGTTGCGGCGGTCGATCTCGCGTGCCTGGTACTCGCCCTTCACGAGATTGAAGACGCGCCCGTCGTTTGTGTAAAAGCTCTCGGCTCCCGACGCGACCATCTTGTCGACCGATTCGGGAAGCGGGAGCCCATCCGCCTTGATCCGATCGTAGCCGGCCTTGAATCCGATGGCATCCCAGGTCTCGAAGGGCCCGAGGTCCCAGTTGTATCCCCACTTCATCGCGTCATCAATGGCTTCGACGTCGTCGGTGATCTCGCCGATCTTGTTGGCCGAATAGGTAAGGGTCCGCGAAAGAACCTTCCACGCGAACTGCCCCGCGGGGCCGTCGTTTTCGACCAAAGCCTTCACGCGATCGGCCGGCGAGCCTTTGAGCCCCTTACAGAACTTCTTGATGTCCGCATCGCCGCCCTTGGCCCGGTACGCGAGCGTGAACGGGTCGAAGGTCTGAATGCCTTCCTTGGTCTTCTTGTAGAAGCCGCCCTTGGTCTTGTTTCCGAGGAGCTTCTTCTCGACCATCTCGACCATGAATTGGGGCGGCTTGAACACGTCGCGCTCCGGGTCGTCAGGGAGTGCCTCGTAACAATTGTCCGATACGTGCTTGAACGTATCGATCCCCACCATGTCGGCCGTGCGAAAGCTGGCGCTCTTCGGGTGTCCCATCGGAGGGCCCGTAATCGCATCGACGTCTTCTGGGGTGAGCTTGTCTTCGAGCATCTGGTGCATCGTGAGCGACATTGAGTAGCAACCGACGCGGTTGCCGACGAAGTTCGGCGTGTCCTTCCCGACGACAATCCCCTTCCCGAGCTGGTTCTCCCCGAAGGCCTTCATTCGGCTCATCACGGCGGGGTCGGTCTCGTCACCTGCGACGAGCTCGAGCAGCTTCATGTAACGGACCGGGTTGAAGAAGTGCATCACCAGGAAGCTCTGGCGGAACCAATCGGCGCGCCCCTGAAGCATGTCCTCGATACGGAGACCCGAGGTGTTCGAGGCGATGATCGTCCCTTCGTCGAGGGTGTTTTCGAGCCTATCGAAGAGGCTGCGCTTGATGTCGAGGTTTTCGATGATCGCCTCGATCACCAGGTCGCAACCTTTCAGCAGCCCGATATCGTCCTCCAGGTTCCCAACCCTGATCCGCTTGGCATAGGCCGGGTAGAAAAACGCCGCCGGCTTCGCCTTGAGCGCGTTCTTCAAGCCTTCCGCTGAAAACCCGTTGCGCTTCGCTGGGTCCTTCTTGTCTTTCTCGCTCAACCCCGGGGGGACGATGTCGAGCATCACCACGTCGATCCCGGCGTTGGCAAAGTGCGCCATGATACCGCTGCCCATGACGCCTGCTCCGATCACGCCTGCTCGCCGAACTGGTTTGGTCATACCTCTCTCCTGCTAGTAGGGGCGTGGGAACCTTCCGCAAGATGGGCTCCGAGGCAAGTCGTTACGTCGGGCGGCCTTTAACCCTTAGATGTTGCTCTGAGCGCCGCAACGAGCTCGTCATGGATCGCGCCGTTGCTCGCGACGGCGCTGCCTCCGTAAATCGTCTCCTCGCCCGCCATGGAGGTGAACCTTCCCCCGGCTTCACGAATCAGGACCGCTGGGGCACACACGTCGTAGGATTCGACCCCGGGGTCGACCATCGCGTCCGCCCGCCCCAGCAGGACCTGCCGGTACCCGTCGAAGTCCGGACACCCACGCGCAGAATCGCACGCGTCCGCGAGCCCAACCAGCGCTTGGGAGACCCCTCCTTCGGTGAATTGCTGGAGGGCCCCGTGCATCACGGTCGAATCGCTCAGCGAAGCCACCGTCGAAACGTGAGCTGGCTCACCATTGTGGGTCGCGCCTTGACCGAGGACCCCTACGAACAGGTCACCGGCTGCGGGCATGTACGCGATCCCAACCACCGGAGCTCCATCCACTTCGATCCCACAGAGCACTGACCACGTAGGCAGGCCCCGGACGAACGCACGCGTGCCGTCGATCGGATCAACGATGAAACGGAGGTCCGCGTTGTCCCCGTGTCGGCCGGTCTCTTCGCCAAAAAACTCCGCGTGTGGGTAGCGCTCCATCACGTAGTCACGAATGATGCGCTCGACCTCGCGATCGGTGGCGGTCACCGGGCTGCGATCCGGCTTCTGTTCCGCGATGACGCCACGGTCGAAATGTTTCAGCGCGATGTCTCCGGCCCGGACAACCAGATCGGTGAGGGCTTGTAACGCGCCCGAGCCGCCGATGCGATCCACGTCAAACCCGTTGCTCATGCGCGGAGCATGGCCCGCCCGCGCCCTCCCGTGAAGCGGCGATGTCGCGGCTCTGTCGCGCCGTTTTTCATTGACGCACTCTCTCTTCTTCTCCACGATGGTTGCATGTCTCAAAGGGGGTCCATCGTGCCGTTCGCCGGATGGCGGCGGCTACGATCGCTCGGCGCTTCTCCGTGGCGAGCGGCCTTTCGCTCGGTGGGGGACCGCATCGTCCGAATCGCCGAAGAGGTAGTCGGCCAGGACATCGACGCGCGCATCGCGGCCATCACGACCCACCCCAACGAGGTCGGCCACGATCCCTTCGGTTTCGACCCGGAAACCAGCCGCTATGCCCTCGCCCTGGCGAGCCTTCTCCACCGTCGCTACTTTCGCACCCAGGTTTTCGGGATCGACCGCATTCCGAAGGGCAGGGTGCTCATCGTAGCCAATCACTCCGGTCAGCTCCCGATCGACGCCGTGCTTATAGGCAGCGCGCTCATGCTGGACGCCGATCCGCCACGGTTTCCGCGAAGCATGGTCGAGACCTGGACCGCTGAGCTACCATTCATTTCGACGCTCTACCCACGGCTCGGCCAGGTGGTCGGCTCGCCGGAAAACGCGCGTCGCTTGCTGAGGCAAGAGGAGTCGCTGATCATTTTTCCCGAGGGGGCCAAGGGGATCAGCAAGACTTTTGATCAGCGCTATCAGCTCACCGACTTTGGCTTGGGCTTCGTCCGGCTCGCGCTCGAGACCAAGACTCCCATCGTTCCCGTCGCGGTCATCGGCGGCGAGGAGCAGTACCCCTCGATTGCGGACTTCAAGCCGCTGGCCAAGCTGCTTCGGATGCCCGCGTTTCCGGTCATGCCCCAGTTGCTCTTCGGGATGGTTGCGCCCCTCCCCACGAAGTATCGTCTCTATTTCGGCGATCCGTTCCGTTTTATAGGCGACCCCGATGAAGACGACTCGGTGGTCGAAGAGAAAGTTTGGCTCGTGAAGAGTACGGTTCAGAGCATGGTGAACCGCGGCTTGCGCGAACGAAAAGGCGTGTTCATCTGACTTAGGACCCACCGATTTTTATGCCTGACCCACAACCCACCCCTCGAAACAAACCAAGCGCCCGCCCTCGAAGAGAGCCGGTCGAAGGTCACCCGTCCGCCCGCCCGCCCGTGACCCGCGGCGTGTTCGGTGATCCGAACCCTCCCGATCAGAAGCCGTCGCGCACGAGCGGCATTCGTCCCAAGCCGGCGACCGAGGGTGCTGTGCTCGTGACGGGGATATGCGGGCGGCTCGGCAGGCTCCTCGCCCGTGAGCTCCATCGTTCCGACAGCGTGGTCGGTGTCGATAGGCGACCCTTCACCGGCCGGCCCAAAGACATCGTCCACCACCAGGTCGACATGCGCCGAAAGAAGATGAAAGACATCTTTCGAGGCCGGAACATTCGGGCGGTCATTCACCTCGGGGCGCTTCACGACCCTCGTCGCAGTGACCGCGACCGACATGCCTGGAACATCGTCGCGTTTCAGAAGCTGCTCGAGTACATGGCGCAGTACGAGGTTCCCAAGCTCGTGGTCCTGTCGGGAGCCAACGTCTACGGTCCGCAAGCCAGCAACCCGCAGTTCCTGACCGAAGATGCACCCCTGCTAGGGGCTCAGCACTTCGGCGGGATGCGTGATTTGGTCGAGCTCGACATGCTCGCCCAGAGTTTCTTCTGGAAGCACCCCAGCACCGACACGGTCATCTTGCGCCCATGCCACATCGTCGGCCGCGTCCGAAACGCTGCCAGCAACTACCTCAGGCTCGAGCGCCCGGTGATGATCATGGGCTTCGACCCGATGATGCAGCTCGTGCACGAAAAGGACGTCGTGCGCGCGATCCAGCTCGCTCTGCGCCCGGAGGTTCGTGGCATTTTCAATATTCGTGGTCCCGGGGAAATGCCGATTTCCCATCTGGTGCGCAAGGCGGGAGGGCGTCCGCGCGTGCTTCCATCGCCCTTGGCGCGCGTAGCGGTCGACCAACTGTGGCGGCTGCGCCTCAGCAGCTTCCCATCTCAGGAGCTCGACCACCTGCGTTATGTCTGCATGGTCGACGACTCGCGCGCCCGCGAAGAGCTAGGGTATGAGCCGATCTACTCGATCGACCGTGCCCTTCGCGACCTGCGGCGCGTTCGGTACCTGCTCTAGCGACACAGGCCGTCGATGCAGTCCTGTCCATCTTGTCCTTCGGGGCAGTCGCTTTGGATGCGGCAGTCGCTCAACATTTCGCTTGGCGCGTAGCAGAGGTTGTCGAGGCCGCAGAGCGGCACCTGGCCGTCGTAGGACTCACAGATCGCATCGGGATCGGACGCCATCGCATCACATTCGGTGCGGCACACGCCCTCGACACAGACCGTCCCGTTGCAATCGAGGTCCGTCCGGCAGAAGGGGTTCGGCGCGTTGGGATCGGGGGTCGTGCGGGGACGGCAGAAGCCCTCGGCATCGCACATCTCAGTGGCGTCGTCGCAGCCCGAGTCGCAGCGCCGCAGGCACACGCCCTCGACGCAATTGGTGGTGAGGTCGGGGCAATCGCTGCTGTCGATGCATTGTCCGGCCACCGGCAAACAGAGACTGTTCTGGCAAGCCGTGCCGCTCGGGCAACGGGTGGCGTTGCCGCACAGCAGTCGGCAGCGGTTGTTGGCGCACGTGAACCCAGCAGCGCACTGGAAGTCGAACTGGCACGTTTCGACCACCGGCAGACAGAGGTTCTCGATGCAGAGCTCGTCCGAGCCGCACTCGGAGTCCACGAGGCAGTTGCCCACCACCTCCGGACGGCAGCTGTCTCTGAAGTCACACTCGAACCCAAAGTTGCAGTCCCGGTCCTCTCGGCACTCCGAAAAGCTCGGGATCAAACACGCCCCTTCGGACCGCTCGCAGTAACTTCCGACCGGGCAGTCCCCGTCGGTGAGGCAGATCCCGAAATCAAAGGCCACACACTGGTTTGTCCACGGATCGCAGAAAGCGTCCGAAGGACAATCGAAGTCCTCGAAACACGAGATCGGTAGATCACGCTGCACGGGGCCGGGTCCGTAGATCGGACAACCTGCGAGAAGGAACATCGCGGGGAGCAGGGAGAAAATGGGTGTTCTGGCCATATCCCTCGGACGCCGGGGCTCCGGGGGTATTCACGGGGCCAGAAATGTGTCGTTCAGGGCTTCGTTTTGGCGTAGTGCCTCGTAGAGGACGATCCCGACCGCGTTGCTGAGGTTCAGGCTACGGACCGGGCCGAGGGTCGGGATCGCCCAGACGTGATCACCGCCGGCCAGGAACGCCGCGGGGAGTCCGACCGATTCTCGCCCGAAGACCAGGGCATCGCCGGGCTTGAAGTCCGCCTCGAGGTACGAGCGGCTGGCCCCCCCAGAAAAGAAATGAATTCGGCCGGATCGATTGGATTCCTCGAAAGCCGCGAATGATTCGTGACGGTGGAGGTCGACCAGATTCCAATAGTCGAGGCCGGCTCGGCGCACCGCGTGCTCGTCGATCGAGAATCCGAGAGGCCCCACGAGATGCAGAGGCGAGCCCGTCGCAGCGCAGGTACGAGCGATGGCGCCCGTGTTGGGGGGGATCTCCGGCTCGACCAGGACGACGTGAAACGGGGTCTCGAGGGGTCGCGCGCGGAGCTTAGGGCCTTGGGGCATGACGGTTCTTACGATAGAGCATATCGACGTGGCAAAGCGGACTTGGTTCTGGGTGCTCCTGGTGGGGACGGTGGCGGTCGCGATTTGGGTGCGCGAGAGCCGGCCCGAACCGCCGACGGTGCTTTCCGGCTGGACCGATGTCGTCGCGCTGGTGCCGCCCCCACGAGGCCTCGATTGGAAGGATGTGAAGGGGTATCCCGCCGTCGACGAAGCCCTTCGGGGAACCGATCCGGAGGCGCTTCGTCGGGCGCTCGACGAGGCGGACCTCTATGCTCTTTGGGTCGGGGTGACGCCCGAGGCTCCGTGGGGACCGGAGCTTCCTCTCGCAGACCGTTTTGCTGCTGGGGGTGTCATTCGCGGGTTTCGCGGCGAGTACCTGACCCCCGAAGGGTTGCTCTACGGGGTCGATGAGACCGAGTGGCCCGAGTTGCTGACCGGTCCTGTGCTTGGACGCGTCGCCCGAGAGATCTTGGAGGGCCGTGCACCCCCGCCGCTCGACGCGTTCCCCGAGGCTCTCGGGCGACGACAACCGGTCGAAGTGCTGGTTCTCTTGCGGGGGTCTGATGGGCTCCGGCTTTGGCGATCGGCCCGCGCCGAATCGATCGCCGAGGGACTGAACACCGCCGCCCTCGCGGCGCGCAAACGTTGGGACGAGCGGAGCGAGACAATGGGCGGCCCGCTCGAAGAGCGACTCGGTCAGCTCGACATCGAGGTGGCCTTGCTCTTCGATGACGGCACCCTCGATGGGCGCGCGGTGTCCTTGATCGATCCGTTGGTAAAGCCTCTCCACGGCGTGGCTTACGAGCAACCGGCGCGATGGCGCTATCTGTTGCCGAAGGCCACGCATGACGGAAGGAGCCCAACCGAAGCGTACCGACAACTCTTCCGCGAGAACGGGTTACCCGAGGAGAGCTTCGATCGGGCGGACCTGCGGCTATACCGACTACGCATGAAGACCGTATCGGTGGATCACGGCTCGGCGGACTCGAGGCGCACGGGTGTTCCGTCGGGTTCCGAGGGGGGCTCGCCCTCTGGGTCGGAGGCGAGCGTCTCGAAGGGAGAGTCGGGCTCCTCGGCGGGCAGCAGGACGACGAATGTGCTGCCAAAGCCCTGACGGCTGCGGACGTCGATTCGACCCCCTGCTTCGGACACGATGCGTTGCGAGAGCGCCAGGCCGAGCCCCGTGCCTTGCTGCTTCGTCGTCACGAAGGGAACGAACAGGTTGGCGAGGAGTCCCGGGGCGATGCCAGGCCCCGTGTCCCGTACGCTGATCTGAACCCACCGGTGAGCTCCCCCGCCGATGCGGAAGCGGTCTTGGGTGCGGGTCTCGACGAAGATTTCCCCGCCGCTCCCCATCGCTTGAACGGCGTTCTGCACCAGGTTGATCAGCACTTGGCGGAGGTGCTCGATGTCGATTCGCACCTTGGGGAGGTCGTGGTCGATCGTCACGTGGAGAGCGACGTCGGCAGCGTCGCATTCGGGCCGCAGCAGCTGAAGGGTGCGCTGGAGCACCGAGTTCACGTAGATCGGCTCCGGGTCGGTGTGGGCTGGGCGCGCGTAGTCCAGGAACGAGCTCACCACGCGATTGAGGCGGTCGACCTCATCGACGATGATGTCGAGGAACTCGCGGTCCTCCTCCGGACTTCGATCGGCCTCGGAGAGATACTGAGCGCTCGCTTTGATCGAGCCGAGGGGATTTCGGATTTCGTGCGCAAGGCCGGCCGCCATCTCACCGAGTGCCGCGAGGCGATCCTTTTCCTTCATCTGTTGGTAGAGCTCGGAGTTCTCGACCGTGACGGCGACTTGGGCTGCGAGGCCGGCGAGGAGCTGGACTTCCTCTCTCGAGAACGCGTCTCGCAAACGATCGTCTCGAACGGTCAAGAGGCCGTAGAGGTG